>JAIERI010000148.1 GCA_019747015.1 Xanthobacteraceae bacterium | reverse complement strand
TCGCCCGGTCCCTGCCCGAACCAGCCGCCGCGCATGAAGGATTCCATCGCAAGATCGACCTGGAATGTATCGCCGGAGGCCGGATCCATGAACCGCTTGATGCGCCCTGCGACGTGCGGCACCAGAAGATAGGCGCTGAACAATCCGACTGCGGAGACGCCGACAAGACCGAGCACCCAGATCATCCGCATGCCCGCGATGAAAAACAGCGTACCCCACACCGCCAGCACCAGCATGGTCTGACCGAAATCAGGCTCCATCACCAGCAGGGAGACGAGCAACATCAAGAGCGCCAGCGCCATCGACGTCGCCGGCATTTCAGGGCGGCGCGCGGATTCCGAAAACAACCATGCCACCAGCACCACGAAGGCAGGCTTGGCGGCTTCCGACGCCTGGATATTGATTCCGATAAGTGTGATCCATCGCCTCGCGCCTTTGACCTCTGGACCGAACATCAGAGTGAGGACGATGAGGGCGACACTCAGCGCGAACACGATCAGCGCGCTGCGGCGAATATGCTTGGGCGACATGAAGGATGTCGCGATCATCACCACTATCGATGGTATAAGAAAGATGACGTGGCGGTTGAAGAAGTGAAACGGATCCAGTCCAATGCGCGCGGCGACCGGCGGGCTGGCGGCCAGCGACAAGATCACACCGGCGAGGATCAGGGCCATGATCGCCGCCAGCAGCAGGCGATCCACCGTCCACCACCATTCGCTCAAAGGCGTGCGTTGTTCGCGGGAAATCATAAGTTGTCCTTGAGCGGGAATCCGCTCATTGGTCGCGCATCATGGTTGCCGAACAGTTAATGCCGGGTCAATTTTCGGCGCGCGGATCAAACCGGCTTGAGGCCGGGCAGCGCCTGAACAAGTGCGCGGAAATGATCGCCGCGCACCTCGAAATTCGGAAACTGATCGAATGAAGCGCAGGCCGGCGAAAGCAGTACGACGGGATTTTCAAGGCTGGTTGCAGCCGCGTCGCGCGCAGCGTTCGACACGGCCTGTTCCAGAGTGCCGCTGATTTCGTATGGCACTTGTCCGAGTGTCGCGGCAAACTCGCCGGCCGCCTCTCCGATCAGATAAGCTTTTTTGATGCGGGGGAAAAACTCGCGCAAGGATTCGATGCCGCCGCTTTTCGGTTTGCCGCCGGCGATCCAGAAAATATCGCCGAACGAGGACAATGCGCGCGCCGCGGCGTCGGCATTTGTTCCCTTGGAGTCGTTGACAAACAGCACATGGTCCTGACGGCCGATCTGTTCCATGCGATGGGCCAAGCCGGGGAAACTGCGAAGGCCATTCTGCACGACATCGAATGGCACGCCGAGCGCGAGCGCGCAACTCGCCGCGCAGGCGGCGTTCTGCGCGTTGTGTGTTCCGCGCAGCGAACCGATGCCATGAAGATCGGCGATCTGCGTTGTTTCATTCGCCGCCGAGCGAAACAGCTTCTCGCCGTCGAGATAAACGCCGTTGGTCAACGGCTTCTTCACCGAAATGCGCACCGTGTGAATGCCCGCAAGCTCTGCATGATCGGCCGCGGCAGCACTGAAGGAATCGTCAACGCCGACGATGGCCGTGCCGCCACGCTGTACGCCCATCACAAGGCGCTCCTTGACCTCGGCGTAACGCTCGATGCTGCCATGGCGATCGATATGATCCTCGGTCACGTTGAGCAGGATCCCGACGCTCGGATGCAGGGAGGGCGTAAGATCGATCTGGTAGGATGACATCTCGACCACGTGAACGCGGTTCGCGGCCGGCGGTTCGAGCGACAGGATCGCGGTGCCGATATTGCCGCCCATCTGGGTATCGAAACCGGCTTCCCGCATCAGATGCGCAATGAGGGCTGTGGTGGTCGATTTGCCGTTGGTGCCGGTGATGGCGACAAACGGTGCGCTCGGCGCGGAGCGCCGCCGTTCGCGGCAGAACAACTCGATGTCGCCGATCACTTCGACGCCGGCGGTCTTCGCCGTCTCCACCGTCCAATGCGGTTTGGGATGAGTGAACGGCACGCCCGGCGTCAGCACAAGCGCAGCAAAGTTCTCCCAAGATACATTACGCAGATCGGCGGTGATGAAGCCCGCCCGCGCGGCTTCCGCCAGCTTGTCGGCGCTGTCGTCGCTGGCAATGACCTCCGCGCCGCCGGCCTTGAGCGCATGACAGCTCGCAAGGCCCGAGCCGCCAAGACCAAACACCGCAACCGTCTTGCCTTTGAAGCTGGCGACCGGAATCACGCTCTCATCTCAGCTTCAGCGTGGACAGGCCGGCGAGCGCCAGCATCACCGACACGATCCAGAACCGGATCACGATCTGCGGTTCGGTCCAGCCGAGCTGTTCGAAATGATGGTGGATCGGCGCCATTTTGAAAATGCGCTTGCCAGTAAGCCTGAACGAGACCACCTGCACGATCACCGACACCGCTTCGAGCACGAACAATCCGCCGATCACCGCGAGTACGATCTCATGCTTGGTGATGACAGCGATCGCGCCGAGCATGCCGCCGAGCGCAAGCGAGCCGGTATCGCCCATGAAGATTGAGGCCGGCGGCGCGTTGAACCATAGAAAGCCAAGTCCCGCGCCGAGCACCGCGCCGCACAGCACGGCGAGTTCGCCGGTACCGGCGACGTAGCGGATCTGCAGATATTCAGCGAATACCGCGTTGCCGACGAGATAGGCGATCATGCCAAAGCTAGCCGCCGCGATCATCACCGGAACGATCGCCAGACCGTCGAGGCCGTCGGTGAGATTCACCGCGTTGCCCGCGCCAACGATGATGAAGGCGCCGAAAATAATGAAGAACCAGCCGAACTTCAGCGCGAAGTCCTTGAAGAAGGGAATAGCGAGGATTGTCGTCGTCGTGTCGCGGCCAACCCAGACAATGACGGCGCAGGCGATGAGCGCGATCACCGCCTCGACGGCGAGGCGCGTGCGTCCCGAAAAGCCGGCGTGGGTCTGCTTGATGACTTTCAGATAGTCGTCGTAGAAGCCGACGAAGCCGAAACCGAGCGTGACGAACAGTACGATCCACACATAGGGATTGCGCAGGTTCGCCCACAGCAAAGTCGCGACCAGAAGCCCCGACAGGATCATCAGCCCGCCCATGGTCGGCGTGCCCTTCTTGGTGACGAGATGGGTTGGCGGACCGTCGGCACGGATCGGCTGACCCTTGCCCTGCGCGAGGCGCAGATGATCGATGATCCAGGGCCCGAACATGAAAACGAACAACGCGCCGGTCACCATTGCTCCACCGGTGCGGAAGGTGATGTAACGGAATACATTGATGCCGGGAATCGTGCCGACTAATTCAGTGAGCCAATAAAACATTTCAAACCGCCTATACCGCCAGATCGTCGAGTGAGGCCTTGGATGGAAATCGCTTTTCGAGTGCCGTCACAATCGTCTTCATGCGCGAACCGAGCGAGCCCTTGACCGTGATGACATCGCCCGGGCCAATCGCGGAGACGACCTGTTGCTCCAGCGCCGCCGACGTGTCGGCATAGCCGCCCTTTTTCGCCGAAGGAAGGGCCTCCCACAAATAACGCATCAATGAACCACAGCAGAATACCGCGTCGATCCTGTTGACTTCGACCGCCTTCACAAGACCGCGATGCAGATCGGGACCGGCTTGCCCCAGCTCCAGCATATCGCCAAGCACCGCGATGCGGCGGCCGCGCGGTCCGGTTTTGGCGTGGCCCAGAACATTGAGCGCCGCCGCCATCGAAGCAGGATTGGCGTTGTAGCTTTCGTCGATCAGGGTCGCCGTGCCGTCGGCCATATCGAGGGTCTGGCGCACACCACGCCCTGTTGCCGGCTTGAACTTCGTCAGCGCCAGCGCCGAGAGCGCCAGATCGGCACCCGCCAGCATTGCTGCCGCCAGTACGGCCAGTGAATTCATTGCCATGTGCCGGCCGGGCACTCCAATCTTGTAGGTAACGTCCTGGCCGAGAACATCGGCGCGCACCGCCGAACATGCCGGATGCAGCGCGACATCGATCAGCCGCGCATCGGCCTTCGCATTCGCGCCGAAAGTGACGATACGCGAGACGCCCGCCGCTCTCGCTTTTTCTTCAAGGCGCCCGAATTGCGAGTTATCAAGATTGAGGATCGCCGCACCACCCGGCTCGATACCGGAGAAAATCTCGGCCTTGGCATCGGCGATTGCCTCAATGCCGGAAAAGAACTCCAGGTGCACCGGCTCCACGGTAGTCACGATAGCCACGTGCGGGCGCACCATTTTCACCAGTGGCTCGATTTCGCCGGCGTGATTCATACCGATTTCGAAGATCGCATATTGCGCCGATGCCGGGCAACGCGCGAGCGAGAGCGGCACGCCCCAGTGATTGTTGAACGAAGCCGCCGAGGCGTGGGTTTCGCCCTGCGCCTCGAACACGCAGCGCAGCGCCTCCTTGGTCGAGGTCTTGCCGACCGAGCCAGTCACCGCGATGATTTTTGCGTTTGAGCGCGCGCGCGAAGCGCGGGCCAGATCGACCAATCCTGCAAGAACATCCGGCACGATCAGGAGCGGCAATTCATACGAGAATTTTTCGCGATGCGAGTGTGCAATCACAGCAGCGCCACCGCCATTCTTCAGCGCGGCCTCGACGAAATCATGGCCATCATGAACGTCGCCCTTGATCGCGAAATAGACCTCTCCCGGTGCGATGCTGCGGCTGTCGATGGAAATGCCGGTGACTGCCTCCGGCAACGTGCCCATGCGCGAGGCCTGCATCGCCTGCGCCATCGCCTCAACGGTCCAGAGCGGCTGCGTCATGCGGCATGCTCCGCAAGCGCGGCGGCGGCAGCCTCGTGATCGCTGAACGGCAACACCTTGTCGCCGACGATCTGCCCGGTCTCATGGCCTTTGCCTGCGATCAGCAACGCATCGCCGGGCTGAAGCTGCGCGACGGCAATACGGATCGCCTGCGCGCGGTCGCCGATCTCTTTCGCACCCTTAGCAGCGTTCAGGATGGCAGCGCGGATGGCGGCCGGATTTTCACTGCGCGGATTGTCGTCGGTCACAATCACGATGTCGGCGTTTTGCGCAGCGATCGCGCCCATCAACGAACGCTTGCCGGCGTCGCGGTCGCCGCCGGCGCCGAACACCACGACCAGCTTGTGCTTCGCATAAGGACGCAGCGCTTCGAGCGCCTTGGCCAGCGCGTCCGGCTTGTGTGCGTAATCGACGAACACCGGCGCGTTGTTGTGCGCACCGACAAATTCGAGACGCCCCTTGGCGCCTTCGAGCTGTTCGAGCGCAGCAAAAATTTTGTCCGCCTCTCCGCCGGTACCGATCGCGAGACCCGCGGCGACCAGCGCATTCTCGATCTGGAATTCGCCGACCAGCGGCAGCCGCAGGCGATATTCGCGGCCCGCGTGTTCGACTTGGATGATCTGGGCAAAGCCCTCAATCGCTGCATCGTTTAATTTGATCGCTTCGCCCTTACGTCCGACGCTCATGACCTTCAGTCCGCGCTTGCGTGAAGCCTCGATCACGGCAGCCGAATGTTCATGGTCGGCGGCGATCACCGCCGGACCATTGCCGGCCACAAGATCGCTGAACAGGCGCAGCTTGGCTTTGAGGTAATGTTCGACGGTTGGATGATAATCCATATGGTCGCGCGACAGATTGGTGAACGCTCCGGCGGTGATGCGCACACCATCGAGCCGGTGCTGGTCGAGGCCGTGTGAGGACGCCTCCAGTGCCAGATGCGTCACGCCTTCGCTTGAAATTTCATCAAGCGAGCGATGCAGCGCAATCGGGTCCGGCGTGGTGAGCGAGCCGTAGACAGTACGCGCCGGCGAGACGAGGCCGATGGTACCGATGCTCGCGGCGGAATGACCGAATCTTTCCCAGATTTGCCGGGTAAAGGCGGCGACCGAGGTCTTACCGCTTGTGCCGGTGACGGCGGCAATCACTTGCGGCTGACGCGGATAAAATGCCGCGGCGGCGAGGGCAAGACTGCGTCTCGGGTTGGCGCTTGCGATGAAAACAGCGCGGGAGTCGATTTGACTGTCGGCCTGCGGCAGGTGGTTGCTGACAATCGCAATCGCACCTTTTTCAATGGCCTGATCGATGAAACGGGTGCCGTCGGATTTCGTGCCGCTGAGAGCGAAAAACACATCCCCGGGTTTGACCACGCGGCTGTCCACAGCAAGCCCGGTGACCTCAACCTGAGTGGTTGGCATGGTCACCCCGGCATCGCCGCTGAAAAGATCGCGAAGTTTCAAGGAGTCCTCGCTGGTTCGCGCTTGTCCCGACTCGCGATTACCGATTATCCCTCGATGTCGCAAGAATAAGGCGCTCGGACGGCGGCAAATCGAACCGCGGGGCGATCCCGAGCAGCGGGGCGATCCGGGCAATGACATTGCCCCCTGTCGGGACCGCATTCCAGCCCGAAGTGATGTAGCCGTGGGTTTCAGGCAAAGCCTGTGGCTCGTCCAACATGACAAGCAGTTGAAACTTCGGATTGTCGGCTGGCAGGATGGCGGTGAACGCATTGAGCACACGCTTTTTGGCATATTTGCCGTTGACGACCTTTTCAGCGGTGCCGGTTTTACCCCCGATATAATATCCTTTCACGTCAGCATTCTTGGCGGTGCCGATTTCGGCGTTCAGACGCATCAAATAGCGCATCTTGTCGCTGGTGCCGGTCTTGATAACCTTCCTCGCCAGCGCCATTGCCTCCGCTTCGGTGCGCTTGAGGAAGGTCGGCGGAATAAGGTAGCCGCCATTCACCAGCGCGTCGATACCCATCACTGCCTGTAGCGGTGCCACGGCGATGCCGTGCCCGAACGCGGCAGTAACAGTGTTCAGTTCGCTCCAGTGGCGCGGCAGCAGCGGCGAAGCGCTTTCCGGCAATTCGGTGCGAAGGCGTGTCATCTGCCCCATCTTCGCAAGGAAGGCCTTGTGGGCGTCCACACCCTGCGCCAGCGCGATGCGCGCCGCCCCGACGTTGGACGAATAGGTGAATACTTCCTTGGTATTGATGAAGCGTCCCATGGGATGGTCGTCGTGAATCGTGAATTTGCCGAATTGCAGCGGGCCGCGCGCATCGAACGTCGAATTCAGAGTGATCTTGCCGGAATCGAGCGCCATCGCCAGCGTGAATGCCTTGAAGGTCGAACCCATTTCATAGACGCCGGTGGTCAGGCGGTTGATGCGTTCGGGATCGTTGGCCTCGCGCGGATTGTTGGGATCGAAATCGGGCAGCGACACCATCGCGACGATCTCGCCGGTTCTCACATTGCTGACGAGACCCGACGCGGCCTTGGCGTGATATTTGTCCTTGGCCTTCATCAGTTCGTCGCGCAGCGCATGCTCAATCCGCAAGTCCACCGCCAATTGAATTGGCTCCTGCTGGCGGTCGGTGGCGAAGCCGGCGCGGTGCAGGTCGGCGAGGCCATTGCCGTCGACCCATTTTTCGATGCCGGCGATGCCCTGATTGTCGATGTTCACCAGCCCGATCAGATGCGACACTTCGGGGCCGGTCGGATAGACGCGCTTGTTCTCGCGCAAAAAGCCAACACCGGGCAGGCCGAGCTTAAACACGTCGCGCTGTTGCTGCGGCGTCAGTTCGCGTTTCAACCAGACAAACCCCTTGCGCGATGACAGGCGGTCGCGCACTTCGCCTGCATCAAGATCCGGCAGTGTTGCGGTAAGCAGTTCGATGGCCTCGTCCTTGTCGATCAGCTTGCGCGGCTCAGCAAACAGCGAAGACGCCTTGACGTCGGTAGCAAGGATCTCACCGTTGCGATCGAGAATGTCCGGCCGGGCGGTCGCGATGGCATCCTGCGAGGCCGTGCGCCGCATACCGTGACTGTCGCCGACGATGGCATACATCATCAGCCGCGCCGCGATGATCGCAAACACCGCCGCGAAGGCCAGTATGGCAAGACCGACACGCGCGCGCGCCTTGGCTGCGCGGTCAACGTTGCGTCCATAGAGCAGCGTGCGGATCAGCCGCTGGCGCAGTGACTCCGCGGGACGCGCGGCATGGAGAGCGTGATCGGTCACCGTGCGCTCCCCGGCTGCGGCACGGAGCCGGTGGTGTCATTGCCTGTATTATCGACGGCAATAGTGTCGATCATCGTGCCAAGTGGATCAGGATCGTTTGGTTTGACGAAACTCGGCGGACGCGGCGGAAGATTCTTGAGTTGATCGAACTGCGCCGCATCGATCGGCTTGAGCTTCAGATGCCGCTCCGCAAGCCCCTGCAAGCGGCGCGGCGAGGCCAGCGTTGACCATTCAGCACGCAGCGCCGCAATCTGGTTACGCTCCTCGCGAATATCGGCGCGCAGACGCAGTACACGCTCAGTCTGCACCGTCGATTCCATCTTGATCCGGTAGACGTAAGCCGCCGCGAACACGAGTGCGCAGATGACGAACAGGTGGATGATCCTCACGATCTCCCTCCCCTCATCACACGCGCCAGCGTCGGCCAGCCGAAGGCGTCGTCACCGTCATGCGCAGGCGCGTCGGTGCGCCGCGCGGCACGCAGCTTCGCCGAACGCGCGCGCGGATTGGCGACGATCTCATCGTCACCCGCGACTACCGGACGCCTAGTGAGAAGCTCGAAGCTCGGCGCGGCCTGTTCGCTCTCCGGCAGATGCCGGGAGCCGCCACCGCGCTTGCCGCGTCCGGTGAAGAAATTCTTGACGATGCGGTCTTCCAGCGAATGGAACGACACGACGACCAGCCGTCCTCCGGCTTTCAAGACGTGCTCCGAAGCGCTCAGCGCCGCGTGCAATTCGTCGAGTTCTTCGTTGACGAAAATCCGCAGACCCTGAAACGTGCGTGTCGCGGGATGGATTTCGCCCGGCTTGGCATGCACCACACGCGAGACGATGTCCGCCAGCGCCTTCGTTGTCGCGATCGGCGTCTCCTCGCGTGCCTTGACGATGGCGCGCGCGACGGCGCGCGAGTGACGCTCCTCGCCGAAAATGTAGATGACGTTGGCAAGATCGGCTTCGGACGCTTTCGCAACCACGTCAGCAGCGGACGGTCCGCTCGATCCCATGCGCATGTCGAGCGGACCGTCATTGCGGAATGAAAAGCCGCGTTCGGCGCGGTCGAGCTGCATTGAGGAAACGCCGATGTCCATGACAACACCGTCGATCTTTCCCAAACCTTGGGCCGCGCAGATCGCCTCAAGATTGGAAAAACGATCTTCGACCAGCGTCAGACGGCCTTCGGCGCGATCCACAAGATCGAAACCTTCGGCGATGGCGGTGCGGTCGCGATCGATGCCGATCACGCGCGTGCCGGGAATATCGAGAATGGCGCGGCTGTAACCGCCGGCGCCGAATGTCGCGTCGATATAAATGCCGCCGTCCTGCGGCGCGAGGAAGCCCGCGGCCTCGCGGCCAAGAACGGGGACGTGGCGCGCATCGTTATTCGCCGTCATCGCGCGTCCGATCGCGCGATGTGCCTCCGGCGATACGAGACATGCTGTCCGCATGGGATTTTGTGGCCTGCCATGGGAATTGCGAGCACCATTGGAACCGCGAATGGCGCGAATTTCGGCGCGATTCTTCACCCTTCAGTAGCGGTAATTATCATTAAGGAATCGTTGACGAAGATCGGGGTCCGCGCTGCTCCCTCAACAGCGCAGTTGTGCCATGCGCGCATCGCGTGTGGATAAGAGCGGGTTCCGGGACACCGCCGATTGCTGGAACCGGCATCTGACCGAATAGTGACAACAGTATCAGGATGCCGCCGTTCTCTTGCCAGGATTGGTCATCACATGTCGTTCTCACCATCAACTCTCGGATTCGCCCCGCCAGCGGCGCCCATTCCGCCCCTTTCAAGGTTCAAGAACGAAATGAATTTTCTGCCGGATTCGTCGGTTGTCTCCGGCGTGACGCCGTCCGCCAATTTCGACGCACGCAAGGACAGCCGCGCGCCGGATATGATCGTCCTGCACTACACCGGCATGGCCGACGCCGCGAGTGCGATCGTGCGGCTCTGCACCGCCGGCACCGAAATCTCCGCCCATTACGTGGTGCTGGAAGACGGCAGCATCATGCAATGCGTGAAAGAAGAGGCACGGGCCTGGCATGCCGGCACATCGTCATGGGGCGGTGAGACCGATATCAATTCCTCATCAATCGGCATCGAGATCGTCAATGGCGGTCACGATCTTGGCTATCCGGATTTTCCGATCCGCCAAATTGCGGCGGTAATCGCCTTATGCAAAGGCATAACCTTGCGGCGGCAAATTCCAAAACACCGCGTGCTCGCGCATTCGGATGTCGCGCCGGCGCGCAAGAAGGATCCGGGCGAGAAATTTCCATGGCGCTTGCTGGCGGATTCCGGTGTCGGCCACTGGGTTGAGCCGGCGCCCATCGTGCGCAGCGAACACAAGATGCTGGGTGCAACCGGTGAACAGGTGCTGTCACTCCAGCGCGGGCTTGCCAATTACGGCTACGGCGTCTTGCCTTCGGGACAGTATGATGGCGCGACCATGGATGCGATCGCCGCGTTTCAGCGTCACTTCCGCCCCGAGCGCGTCGACGGCATCGCCGATCATTCGACGTTGGCGACGCTGCAAAACCTGCTGGAAACGTTGCCGAAGGAAATCAGCTTCGCCTGAGCGCCGCGGATTCGCTTCACCATTCCGGGCATTTGGTGACGAGAGGCAGCGCGTACGCCTTGACGCGCCCTGCCACAGCCTTCATGTCTCATATGTCAGTCGGCCGGACGGCCGCTCTCGCAATGATCGAAAGGTCGCGAGGGAGGAAAGTCCGGGCTCCATCGACATGCGGTGCCGGATAACGTCCGGCGGGGGCGACCCCAGGGAAAGTGCCACAGAGAACGAACCGCCTTCCTCTCGATGAAGGTAAGGGTGAAAAGGTGCGGCAAGAGCGCACCGCGTTTCTAGCAATAGAAGCGGCATGGCAAACCACACCGGGAGCAAGACCGAATAGGGACGGTATAGCGGCGAGTTCGCTCCAGAATGGTATTTTGGGACGATAACTCCGCGGGGCGATGTCAGGCTCACTGTCCGGGTAGGTTGCTTGAGGCGCCGGGTAATCGGCGTCCCAGAGGAATGGCCGTCACGTCTGCGTGGTGCAAACCATTCGGGCCCTACAGAACCCGGCTTACAGGCTGGCTGACATATTGAAGACCGCATGATGCAGATCGTGCGTGCAAACGAAGGGTCCGGCGTAAACACGCCGGACCCTTCGCCAGTTTTAAAGGACATTTTGATACCGAGGGACCGGCCTATGGCATCAGCCCGCCAGCGGATTTGAAAATCCGGCGGTCAGCTTGACAAGGTCAGCCTGACGGCTCGCCCCGGTTTTGGCGAACACGCGATGCAGATGGGTTTTGACCGTCGTCTCTGCGATACCGAGAGCTTCCGCTGTCCCCGGCACGCCTCCGACCTCGACGATGGAAAGCAGCACGCGCGTTTCTGCCGGGGTCAATTCAAAAGTGCGCGCGATGAGATCACCGCAGGACTGACTGTCCAGCGCGGCCTTTCTCACAAACAGGGCGGCAACAGCCTTGTAGGCCGTCCCGGTTGTGCCCCTCGTTGCCGATGCAAGCGGCAATAGATGCGCGATGTAACGTTCGCCATCAAGTGCGATCAAGGGAAAAGCCGCGCTCCTTGGACATTTTGTAACATCGATGAAGACACAGACCTGCTTCAGGGCCTGACTGATCTGCACATCGCGAACGACGAGCCGCCCGCCGACCGAGCGCAGAACATCGTCCGCGCACAGCATGTCCTGGCCCGCGGCATTCGTGTGGACGATCTGACAATGAGCATCAATCAGAAAAATTCCAGCGCTGAGAGTATTGAGCACATCGGCGAATGTCGCGGCCGCAGTTTCCTTGAAATCGATCGCCTTGTTGATGAGTAACGCGCGATGAGCATGGGGCGCGACAAGGGCGATCCGCCGCCGCATTTTGCTGTCGAGCATGCGGTCCTTGCCAGGCAGAAAGGTGAGCAGCACCGCGCTCGATCCCGATTTCTCGAGCAAGGCGTTTGCGACATCGACACAGCCCTGAGGTCGCAACCATTCCTGATAAAACGGGCCCCGGCGATATTCATCATAGGCCACCAAATCCGGGATACCCACGACCTGGCCGAGAGGCGGCAAGGTCTTGAGAGGGTCAAATCTGGAGTAGGTATCGGAATAAAGCTGAATGTAATGGGGATCGACGCCGCAGTAATAATGCGTCGCTCCGGACTTGCTCGCCGAATCTTTCGAAATGAGTCCGCAGGCCTGAGCATCGACGAAATCGCTGATGCGCGACACGACATCGTTCCACAGCGCAGGCTCGAGCGCCGCGTCGTAGACTTCCTCAATGAGATTAGACAGCTTCAATTGTCGGGCCATGTCTCAAATCCGCTGCGCATCGATTGCCGGTCGCGTAGCACCGCGACAATTTGTCCTCATCCCCCGATCGGATGAGACAATCATGACAGGGCTTAAAAAGCTCGCCTAAAAAATAATCGGATATTATGGAATAAAAGCCAAACGGCGAAGCGAACCTGTCCCCCCGGAGGTCGGGGGCCGTGACAGAGTTAGCTAATGCCCGCCGCCTGCGCCAGCGCCCGATTTCGGCTTGTTGACGAAGATCACCAGGGCACTGAGGCCGATATAGAAGAACGTCAGCATGTAGAAGGCGTCGCCGAAACTCATCACCACGGCTTGCCGATGCACGATCATCGACAATTCCTTTAGTGCCATCAGCGACGCGTTGCCCATGCCCTGGAATTTCTGCGTCAGCGTATTCAACAGATCGACCGCCGTTGCGCTGCCCCAGTTCATCCGATCATGCAGACGATCGATGTGCAGATCGGTGCGGTCGTTGAGCACCTCGTTAATGACGGCAAGACCTACCGCGCCGCCGAGGTTTCGCGTCAGGTTGAACAGGCCGGATGCGTTCTTCATCATTGAGGGCGCCAGCGTGCCGAGCGCGATGTTGTTGACCGGGATCATCGCCAGCATGATGCCCATGCCACGGAAAATCTGCGGCCAGAGCAATTCATGGAAATCGTAATCCCTGGTGATCCAGGTCATCAGCCATGTGCTGAGCGCGAAGATCAACAGCCCCGCGCCGATCATGTAGCGCGGATCGACTTTCGTCATCAGCCGTCCGACCAGGGGCGCGGTCATAAACATCGCAAGACCTGACACGAACATGGTCTCACCGATCATCACGGGGCTGTAATCGCGCACCTCGGCGAGGTAGCGCGGATACACGTAGGTCATGCCGTAAAGGCCGATGCCGACGCAAAACGAAAAGATACTGCCGATGGCGAAGTTGCGATCCGTGAAGGCACGAATATCGACGATCGGCTCCTTCGCCGTCAGCACCCGGTAGAAGAACAGCACCGTGGACACCGCGCCGATGACGGCCATCACCGCCACGGATGTGTCCTCGAACCACTGATATTGCGGGCCCTCTTCGAGTACATATTCCATCGAACCGAGAAACCCGGCCATCGTGATCAGGCCGAACCAGTCGAAACGATCCAGCAATTCGAGATTCGGCTGGTCGAAATCGACCAGCGCGAGGACGCCAAGCGTGATGGCGATGCCCGGCAGCACGTTGATGAAGAACAGCCAGTGCCACGACATGACGTCGGTTATGTAGCCGCCGACCGTGGGGCCCACGGTCGGCGCCAGCGTCGCAACCAGACCGATCACGGGGGTGACGATCGGCAGCTTGCTACGCGGGAAAATCGTATAGGCGGAAGCGAACACGGTCGGGATCATGCCCGCACCGAGAAAACCCTGGATTGCGCGCCACAGAATCATCTGCCCGATGTCGGATGTGAGACCGCACATGAAACTGGAGGCGGTGAATCCCGCCGCCGAAATCGCGAAAAGAATGCGGGTGCCGAGGGCGCGCGACAGGAAGCCCGACAGCGGAATCGCGATCACTTCGGCGATCAGATAGGCGGTCTGCACCCATGACACTTCGGTGGATGATGCGGACAGACCGGCCTGAATATCGGACAGCGAAGCTGAGACGATCTGAATGTCCAGGATCGACATAAACATGCCGAATACCATGATGACGAACGCGATCATCCGCTTCGGATCGACCTTCTCCGAAGCGGGCGTCGGGGGAGCCGGAATATCGGCTGGTCCTGATGCGTTGGTGGACGACATGAGATGCCTCGCTGCGAAAACTTCGTCTCGCGCGAACCTTTAGTTCGCCGCCTGCGTTTCAGCCGTGTCGGATGAGCGCTTGGTGTTGACGCTGACGATGACCGACATGCCGGCGCGCAGCAGATGCTCCTTGGCGACATCCTCCGAGACGCGGATACGGACCGGCAGACGCTGCACGACCTTGGTGAAATTGCCGGTGGCATTGTCGGGCGGCAGCAATGTGAAAACAGAACCCGATGCTGGGGCGAGACTTTCGACGGTGCCGTCGAAACCTCGGCCGCTGACCGCGTCGACTGAAATGCTGACATGCTGACCGGGCTTCAGGCGCGTCAGCTGAGTTTCCTTGAAGTTAGCGTCGATATAGACGTCGTTGAGCGGCACGACATTGGCGAGACGCTGGCCGACCTGGATGTAATCGCCTTCATTGACCATTCGGTTGGAGAATACGCCATCCACCGGCGCGCGAACCGTGGTGAAGGCAAGATCGCGTTCGGCCTTCGCAAGCGACGTCTTCAGCTCCGCGAGTTGACCCTTCGCCTCGGCCTGCTGTGCGTTGATGACATCGACCTGGGCCTGCGCCGCAGCAAGCTGCGCCTGCGATCCCTGCAGGCTGGCTACGGCCTGATCGCGGCCGGCCTTCGACACATCATAGGTCGCCTTCGATGCGAAACCCTTTTCGCTCAAAGCTTCCTGACGCGCGAAGTCTGCCTGGGTGCGTTCGACCCCTGCCTGTGCGGAGGCAATCTGCGATTTGGCCTGATCCACCGCGCTCTGCTGCGCGATGGCCTGCTTGCCGATGCGATCGATGGTGGCTTCCTGCGTCACGATTTTGGCGCGCGCGTTTTCAGCCGCAATCCGGTAATCGCCATCGTCGATCTGAAACAGCAGTTCACCAGCCTTGACCGGAACGTTATCGCCGACCGCAATCTGCGCGATATGGCCCGCCACCCGCGCGCCAAGCGTGGTATTGTTGGCACGAACATATGCATCGTCGGTGGTCACCATGAAGCGTCCGACAAGAACGTAGTTCGTTCCAAAGTAAACGCCGCCGAGTGCGGCGATCACGCCCGCGATGGAGAGAATTTTCTGGCGACGGCTGAGTTTCGACCAGCGTGATTTCAACGACGCAGGCGCATCGGCGCCGGGGGCATCCGTTGCCGGCGCTTCAGCTTGGCGGCGAGCCTGCAAATCTTCGACCCGGAGGTGTCGCTCAGGTGCGGCGGGCTTTTTGTGGTCTGGCTCAGCGGAAAGAACCCGAGCGGCGGATGAATCTCTCGATGGCGACATGGCGCCCTCCAATTCCGAAACGGACATTCAAAGACTTGACCGAACCGTTCAGTTATTCTACTTATAGTTGACCGAACCGTTCGGTCAAGACTAAAAAGAAGCTCGCGGTGAATTTTTTGGAGCGAATCTGCCTCTCAGCTACAGTAAAAGCCATGAACAGTTCGATCGCTACCCAGATACCTGCCGAAGAAGGCGATGACGACCGCGCCAAACGCCGCCAGATCATTGAAGGCGCCCGTCGCGTGTTCAGGGATCGGGGGTTCGATGCCGCGAGCATGGGCGAAATCGCCAAAGCCGCAGGCGTGTCGAAAGGCACGCTCTATGTCTATTTCGCCGACAAGCTCGCTTTGTTCGGCGCAATCGTAAAATGCGAATTGCGCGATCAGGGGATCAACAAGATTGTCATTGATCCCAATGAAGACGTGGCCGTCACGCTTAAAAAGTTCGGCCAGGGCTATATGGAGATGATGTGCCGTCCGGGCGGCGGCTCGACCATTCGCACCGTGATGGCGATCGCCGAGCGTATGCCGGAAATCGGACGCCGATATTACGAGCACGTCCCGGCAGCGTGGCTCAACAAGTTACGAGACTTCCTGCAAACACAAGTCGAAGCCGGAACGCTCGATATCGACAATTGCGATTTGGCGGCAGCGCAATTCATGCTGTCCTGCCAAGCCAGCCTGTTCCTGCCCTATATTTTTCAGGTGACACCGGAGCCTTCGAGCGAACGCATCGCGGAAGTCGTGGGAAGCGCGACGCGGATGTTTCTCAAGGCCTACAAGGCAGCTTCAGCGAAGTAGAAAGCGTTTCCGCGCTCAGTCGTGATCGCTGAGGCGCGACTCATCTTCAATCGTGTCGGCGTCCTGTTTCGACAACTGCAGGCTCGCGGATCCAGCGGTACGGCGTTTGCGTCCGCCAAGAGAGATCGATCCCGTTACACCTGAATCGCGGAAGCCGTCGCGGCCTGCATAACCGCGCGGCGACGCGCGCGCCGCGACCTCCTCGCCCGAGACCGCCGAAGGCTGGCAGATGATCCGCCCGCTGGCGCGGCGCATCAAATCGACATGGATGTGATTGTAGTGATAAACGTTCGAGCCTGGTGCCAGCACGGTCGTAAACTGCTGACACGCGGCCGCCTGCACATCACGCAGGAAACCCTGCTCTTCCGGCAACCCCTTCCAGCCGTCCTGCACCGAAATCCGCCGTCCGTCCGCCAGCGTGAAGGCCGCGATATCGAGCGCGTTGCCGAACGCATGTTCGGAAATATGCGCGTTGGAATTGCCGTTCATGCCGCGGCAGGAATAGGCGGAAATCTGCTTGATCTCCACAACCCGCGCACCAAACCAGCGCATCGCCGCCGGCTGCACCGAGTCCGCCAGCCAGCGATCAAGCACCGAGACGATCGGACATGCCAGAGTTGCCGTCGGCTTCAACGCGACAGGTCCGAGCGACGAGACCGGGTTGCCTGCCGGGCCGAGCCGGGGTTGCGAATAAGAAGGTTGCGAAGGCTGGGCCGCGTAAGGCGGGCGCGATTGCGGCGCTGTATTTGGGTAGCGTGAAGCTGGCGCGCTGTACGCCGCGTCGTCTTCATCGTCGGGCGGCGGCGCAACGCCCGGCACGTTCAATGGCATCGGAGCGCCGGCGGGTGCTGACGTTTGCGGCACGGCGGCCGGATAAGAGGAAGACGCCAGCGGCGGCGAATAAGACGGCGAAGAATAAGAAGGGTGAGCGTAAGAAGGTTGCGGTTGCGTCACAGGCCAGCGCGGCTGTGCGTTGCCAATCGTATTCGGCGGGCGCAGATCATCGACATAACCGAGCGACGCGTTGCTCTCGCCCAACGCCGCGACCTTCAGGGGAAATTCAGCGCCGCAGATGCCGGGTCCGGAAATTGGATCGATCCGCACAAGGTCGGCATTTTCCTTGACGACTCCCGATTTCAGGCAAGCGGCCTCCGCCTCGGCACGCCAAGGTTCGCGTTCGGCAGTTTGAAAGAAACCGCGGCCGCAACCCGCAAGCGAAACCAGGATGAAGGAGCCAACAAGAACCAAACGAAATCCGCGCGTCATCCGCGCAAGTTCGGCGAATAAACTTAAAGACTCTTCAACACCTTGTTTTTCAAAGTTTTTTAACCACGATCGGGGCTGTTTCTGTCTTCCACAACGGCGTCAGAAAACAGTCAAGACGGCTGTCTCGGTGCGGAACGCTTTGCTAGCATCGGGAATTAGGACTTAGCAGATCAAATCCGGGAGCATCACGCATGTCCGTCGGTCGCAGTCTGAGTGTCGTGACAGCCTACGTGACCATGGCCTTTGTCGGCGCTATCGTGCTGGGGCTGTTGTAAGGTCGAAATTCGCTGTTTTTTACGGCAAATAAAGCGCCCCGGTTTTGCCGGGACGCTTTTTTTATTCAGATAACATTCAGCCGCGCCCGTTGACCCTGAGGGCTGGCATAAGCGATCGGACGGGGCCCGTGACATTTCGCAATATCATTTTCGCCGCCGGCCTGTTTTGTGGTTTCATTCTTGCCGTGCAATCGGGCAACGCGCAGAACCCAGCCCAGCCAACACAAACAACCCCGTCCTCCGTTTTGCCTCCAGCCGGCGATCCGATCGGCAACGTCGCCACGCTGAGCGGCAGCGCAACCATTGCACGCTTCGGCAACGCTACCGCGCTCAAGGTCAACGACGATGTTTACCTGGGCGACACGCTGCAAACCGGCGCGGACTCCGAACTCGGCGTCACCTTCAACGACGATACCACTTTCAATCTCAGCTCCAATGCCAGGATCGTGATCAACAACTACGTCTATGAAGAGGGCGGCAAAAAGAATGCGGCGCTGTTCAATGTCGCGCGCGGCACGGTGGCCTTCGTCGCGAACGCGGTAGCGAAAACCGGAGACATGAAGATATCGACGCCGACCGCGACGCTCGGTATTCGCGGCACCACCGGTGTCATCGACGTGCCGGACAATGTGTCGGCGTCCGGCGGCGGCAATGAGGTCGCGATCAAGCTTTATCCCGATCAGGACGGCCGGGTTGGCCACATCGAGGTGAACGGCCGCGACGGCGCACGTCTTGGTTTGTTATCGCGGGCATCCAGCGGTTTTGCCATTCGCCCCGGCGCGGGCGGCCGTTTCACCGCGGCGGCGCTTCAGATTTCGCCACAGCAGGCGGCACGGGATCAAGGCTTTGTGCGTCAGGTTCATGCCGCGCAAGGCATCGGACGACAGATTGTAACGCAGCAGCGTGCCTTGCGGCAGCAGAATTTGTCGCGCCAGCCCGGCAAACCGCAGACTCCCGGACAACAAAAGCAACAGGGCACGCCGAAGGCTCCAGGGGCTCAAAAACAACAGCTTCAGAAACAGCAACTTCAAAAGCCGCAGCCGGGATTGCAGAAGCAGCAACCTGTGGCGAAGCCAGCGGGAGCGCCGAAGATTCCGGGCCAAACGCCTGATAGAGTGCAGGCGCCTGCGACACAAAATCCGTCCACCGTGCAAAAACCGGTCGCGCCTGCAGCAGGACCGACGCTGCAACGCACTCCGCGACAACCACCGCTGCTGCGCCGCGCGCCCTCTCCAAGACAGCAGAAGCAGCTCAAGGAACGGCGCTAAACACAAGTGCTGGTGCGTACGATCGTGCAGCGATAAAGTCAGCTTATGTCGCAGCCGGAAACATCATGCACCTGAAATCCATTCTGCTAGGATTGACGGTCGTTGCCGTTTCCTTTTTCGCCAGTCTACAAGCGATGGATTATTTCTGGCCGCGCGTGGTAGAGCGGCCAGCGCTCGCGCCGTTGCCGCCTCTGCCGCAGGTCGCGCGAACCTCCGAGATCATGGCGCCGGTCAGGATTTCGCTGGCGACGATCGGAACGGCATTGGATCGCGCCGCGCCACGCGACCTTGGCGGCAAGGCTACCAATCCCGTCGCTCAGGTTCTGCAAAATGCCGACATCAACTGGACCGTGCAACGCGGCGCCATTTCAACGAGCGGGCTTCAGAATACACTCACCCTATCAACGCCGCTCAATGGCAAGCTGACGGTACTCGGTTCGCTCAATGCACGCGAAGGCAGCCCGCTCGGTAACGCCCTGGGCAGTATTCTCGGCAACAATGCCGCCAAACAGATCGGTAACATCTCGATCAAATCGCTGAACGCCAATGCCGCGATCCAGGGCACGGTGACAATGACGTCACGGCCCGAGATCACGCCGAACTGGCGTATCGACCCCAAGCTCACTGCTCAGGTCAATCTCAACGACTCGAGTCTGACCGTGGCGGGCGCGAAGGTCGCGGTGCCCGCTCAGGTCAAGCCGATGATCGACAAGACAGTGGGTGAGCAGATCGATATTTTTCAGCAGCGGATGCGTAGCGATCCATCATTTGAAAGAAGCATGCGCCGCGAATGGGACAAGATGTGCCGTTCGATTCCGCTGCCTGCCTCGGCGGCGGGGAGGCCTGCGCTGTTCCTCGAAATGAAGCCGGTCCGGGCCGTCGCGGCGCAACCGCAGATCGATGCACGCAACGCGACATTGACAATCGGCTTGCAGGCCGAAACCCGCATTGTCGCAGTGCAGAACACCCCCAACTGTCCGTTCCCCGAAACACTGGACATCGGGCCCCCCGTCGACACCGGGCGCATCAATATCGGCGTGCCGATCGACCTGCCATTCGAGGAGGTCAGCCGCATCGTCGAAACGCAATTGAAAGACCGCACTTTCCCCGAAGACGGAAGTGGCGCCGTGGATGTAAGAATCAAACGCGCGAGCGTCGACGCCGCCGGAGATCGTCTTTTGATTTCGCTGCTGGTGAACGCGAGAGAGAAGACGAGTTGGTTCGGTCTTGGCGGCGACGCGACGGTGCGAATCTGGGGCCGTCCGGTGCTGGATTCACAACAGCAGATTTTGCGGCTTGCCGATCTTGAAGTCGCGGTCGAGTCAGACGCCGCGCTTGGGTTGATGGGTGCTGCGGCGCGCGCGGCGACGCCCTATCTGCAAAAGGCGCTGGCCGAGCGTGCCACCATCGATCTGAAATCGCTGGCGACGAACGCGCAGCAAAAGCTGTCCGCGATCATTACCGGCTTTCGTGCCACCGATAACGGTCTGCGCATCGACGCTGCGGTTACCAGCCTGCGCCTTGGCGACATCGCTTTCGATTCGAATACACTGCGCGTGATTGCCGAAGCGTCGGGATCGATCGACGTCACCATCACGACGCTGCCGAATTTTTAGCTCTTCAGTCCAGCGTGTCCTGAGTCGTACCGATCTCATTCAGAATCCTGTAAGTTGCTATAATTTAAAGGTAAATTCTGACGACATGATGTCTCCACATTGTGCCGTCATGGAACCGTCTTCCGCGCGTTGCTCGCGAGCAGCGCATTGTCCGCACCGGCGACGCTGCCCGCCCGGACCCAATTCAAAACCTAGGGACATCGACATGAAGAAATTTGCGCTCGCCGCGTTTGCGGCGCTGTTGGCGATTCCGTCTGCGTTCGCGCAGGACGCCGACTATCAGGGTATGGTGGCCAGCCATGCTGCTGCCAACGGAGTTCCCGTGGAACTCGTACATCGAGTCATCATGCGCGAAAGCCGCTACAATCCCCGCGCCGTCAGCAAGGGCAATTACGGCATGATGCAGATCCGCCTGCAGACCGCGCGTGGCCTCGGCTACACCGGCACCGCGCAAGGCCTGCTCGATCCGGAAACCAATCTGACCTACGCCGTGAAGTATCTTGCGGGCGCCTATCAGGCCGCGGGCGGCAATGCCGACCGCGCGGTGCATTATTATGCCGCGGGCTATTACTATGCCGCCAAGCGCCAGCGTGCGATGGACGCCAACGCGCAAATGCTGACGGACGAGAACGGCGTACCGGTGCGTCACCGCCGCCATGATCGCCACCACTAACCACAGACAATCCGCCAGCGCGGCCTAACCCGCGGCCGGCGGATTGTGCTGGACGATAACTTGAGGATGGCCGTTGTCGTCGATCGACACGTAAGTGAAGTTGCCGTCCGTCACCAGAATGATGCCGGTTTCACCGCGCCGCTGCACCCAGGCCTCGATATGCACGGTGATTGAGGTGCGTCCGATACGCACCATCGAGCCATACACCGAGACAAGATCGCCGACAAAAACCGGCTTGCGGAATGTCATCGCCTCGATCGCGACGGTGACGTTGCGCGACAGTGTGCTCTTGTAGGCGAACACACTGCCGGCGAGGTCCATCTGGCTCAGCAGCCAGCCGCCGAAAATATCGCCATTCTGGTTGGTGTCAGCCGGCATCGCCAGCGTGCGGATCGAGAGTTCGCCCTGCGGCTGGGTAGGCACGGGGCTTGCGTGTGTAACCGTGTTTCCGGTGACCGGCGCGTCCGTCATCAATGAAGTCCTGTCAACATCATCAGCGCATTATCTGAACGTCAGCCATCCGGCGTCGGGCTTGAAACGGCTGCCGTACTTCTGTGCGAGTGCGGCCAGTGCGTTTGACACGTTCTCCGGTCCGCGGGTGCGCGCATAATTCAGCGGTCCGCCGCGGAACGGCGCGTATCCGGTACCGAAGATCATCGCGCCATCGACCACGTCGGCATTATCGACGATGCCCTCACGCAGGCACGCAACGCAGACATTCGACATCGGCAGAATGAGTCGGTCGATCATGTCGTCGGTCGGCTGCGCAGCGATTGCGCCTTTCTGCACCCTGCCGTTCTTCCACTCGTAGAAACCCTTGCCGGTCTTGCGGCCGAGTTCGCCCTTGGCCACCTTTTCGCGCAACCAATCGGGAGCGGCCGGCAAAGCATCGCCGAAATGCGTCCGCAATTCGTCACCAACGGCAAGACAGATGTCGAGACCGACCTGATCGGCCAGCTCAATCGGTCCCATCGGCATGCCGAATTTTTCCGCGGCAGCATCGATGGTGGTCTTGTCGATCTTCTCGTCCATCATCACCATCGCCTCGAGCATGTAAGGCGTCAGCGCGCGATTGACGAGGAAGCCCGGCGAGCTTTTCACCGGCAGCGGCAAGCGATCGATACCGCCGACGAATTTCATCGCGGTGGCCAGCGCCTGCGGATCGACGCCGTCATGGCTCACCACCTCGACCAGTTGCAGGCGCGACACCGGATTGAAGAAGTGAATACCGAGCAGCCGTTCGGGATTTTTCAGCGTCGTGCGCAAATCCTGCAACGGAATGCTGGAGGTGTTGGTCGCAAGAATCGCACCCGGTTTCATGATCGGTTCGAGTCCTGCATAGACCTTCTGCTTCAGTGCCAGTTTTTCCGGCACCGCTTCGATGATGAGATCGGCGCCTCGAACGCCCTCCCCATCCAGATCGGGGATCAGGCGATCGAGCGCATCGCGCACGCCGATCTTGCTGCGGATAATCTTTCCGAAAAGATCCGCGGCGCGCTTGATCGCACCCGCGATCGGCTCCGGCTTCATATCGGCGAGCGTCACCCGTAAGCCCTGATTGGCACACCAGGCGGCGATGTCGCCGCCCATCGCGCCAGCACCGATGACATGGACCTGCTGAATCGTATTTTTGCCGCCGGCGAGTTTTTTCATCTCGTCGCGCAGGAAGAACACCCGGATGAGGTTCTGCGCTGCCGGCGTCACCATCAATTTGGCGAAAGACGGCTGCTCGGCGGCGAGCATGCCCTTGCGGTCCCCGCCGTGTTTTTCCCACAGATCGATCAGCGCATAGGGCGCCGGATAATGCGCCTGCGGTGCCGTCTTGTTCGCTTCGGCGCGCATGCGCGAACCGAGCAAGCCGCGCACAGGCCCAAAATTCATGACCGACACAAGCGCGCCGGGCTTGTTGCGTTTCAGACGGCCGAAGATCGCGTCCTTCACCGCGCCACGTACATGACGTTCCTGGGTGACCGCATCGACGAGGCCGAGCGATTTCGCCTTGCGGGCGTCGATGGTCTTGCCGGTCAGCATCATCGTCATTGCTTCGAGCGGATTGACGAGATGGGTGAACCGCGCGGTGCCGCCGAAGCCCGGATGCAGGCCGAGCAGCACTTCGGGGAAACCGAAACGGGCATTGTCGATAGCGATGCGTGCCTGACAGGCAAGCACGACTTCAAGACCGCCGCCGAGGCAGAAGCCGTGAATGACGGCGACAGTCGGGATTTTCAGGTTTTCAAAACGATCCAGAATGCCGTGAACGCGTCCAATTTCAGTCTCGACCTTCGCGATCTCGTTGAGGCCTTTGAACTCATTGATGTCCGCGCCGGCGATAAAGCCCGATTTTTTCGCCGAGCGCAGCACAACGCCCGCAGGACGATCGCTCTCGAACGAGGCGGCGATCTGCCCGAACTCCTCCAGCACGGCGGCGGAGAGCGTGTTGGCACTTGAGCCCGCGCGGTCGAACAGCACCCAGGCGATGCCATCCTCATCGCGCGTCACCTTGAAGTTGGCGTATGAACCCGAAGCCGGCTTGGGCCCGAGTTCGAGTACGCGATCCCTCAGAACGCTCATGATCTTGCTGTCCATGACCGTTCGTCCTTTAAACTGTTTCGATCAGCATGGCGCCACCGAGGCCGCCGCCGATACATTCCGTTGCGATACCGCGTTTGGTACCGAGGCGTTTCATCGCGTTGACCAGATGCAGCACGATGCGATTGCCGCTGGTGCCGACCGGATGCCCGAGGCTGACCGCGCCGCCATCGACATTGAGCCTGGCGCGATCGATCTCGCCGGCCGCGCCATCAAGACCGAGTACCTCGCGGCAGAACTTGTCGTCGTTCCACGCGGCAAGACACGCCAGCAATTGCGAGGCAAACGCCTCGTTGATTTCCCAAGTGTCGATGTCCTGCAATTTCAGATTGTGCTTCTTCAGAAGCGTGGTCGCAGAGAGCACCGGACCGAAGCCCATAATGGAGGGATCGAGTCCCGCCCATGCGCTGTCGATGATGACAGCCTTGGGCTTCAGCCCGTATTTCTTGACCGCGTCCTCTGAAGCCAGAATGGTCCAGCATGCGCCGTCGGTGATCTGCGATGAATTGCCCGCGGTCACCTGTCCCCATGGCCGCTCGAATGCGGGCTTGAGCTTGGCGAGCTTATCTATCGACGAGTCCGGTCGCACGCCGTCATCGTGATCGTAGAATTTTCCGTCGCGCGCGAACGCGGTCTCGATCTCGCCTTTCAGAAAACCCTGCTGCTGTGCGTTCGCCAGCCGCTTGTGACTTTCCACCGCATAGGCGTCGGCCTGCTCGCGCGTCACGCCCATCAGATGCGCGACGACTTCGGCGGTCTGGCCCATGTTGAGGTCGGTGACCGGATCGGTGAGACCGCGCTCAAGCCCGATGATCGGCTTGAAGTAGGACGGCCGCACCTTGAGAATTGCAGCAAGCTTGGCCATTGCAGTGCGAGCCGTCATCAGTTTCGCGAACCAGCGCACACCCGAGGCTGGATACACCAAAGGCGCATAGCTAAGCGCCTCGGTGCCGCCCGCCAGAATCATATCCGCGTCGCCGGCCTCGATATAACGATACGCTGTGTCGATCGATTGCATGCCGGAGCCGCAGTTGATCTGCACGGTAAAGGCGACCATGTCCTCGCCCATTCCGAGCCGCAGCGCCGCGACGCGCGCGCGTTTCATTTCATCGGCGATGACGTTGACGCAACCGAGAATGACTTGATTGAACGCGCTCGAAGGAAACGGCTGTCGTGCCAGCAGCGGACGTCCCGCCTGCACGGCGAGATCGACCGGCGTGAAAGGTCCGGGGCCGCCTTGCGCCTTGAGAAACGGCGTTCGGCTGCCATCGATAATGTAAACGGGACGCACCATCAGCTTGCTGCTCTTTCAGGAGAGGATTGCTTTGCCTTGTAGATCGGCGATAGCGCCTGCGGCGCGAAATCGTCGACCTCGATCACCTGCGTGACCGCCTCCTGCGCCGTCTTCACCGCATTGCCCTCATCGGCGGTGATGACGCCGCGTTTGACGGCCTCGTTCCAGTCGCGAATATGCGCGGCGCGCATTTTCTTTTCAACCGCCGCGTTCGCCGTCACCAGCAGGAAAGCGCGCTCCAGACGGGCGATCGGCCCGTCGTCATTCGCGCCAGGCTCATACAAACCCGAGATCAGCCGGTCGCGCGCCGCTGACGGCTCCAAAACAAGCTGCGCGCATTGATGCACGACCTTGTCGGATGGACCGAGCACATTGGCGCCGAGTGGTTGCACGATGAATTTCAGCAGAATCGCGACAAAACGATTTGGCAAATTCGCCAGCACCTCGGCGAAACGATTTTCCATGGTACGGATGCCATTGGCCATTACCCATTGCAGCGCCGGAAGATCGTCCTGCTGACGGCCCTCGTCTTCCCAGCGCTTGAGCGCGGCGGAGAGCAGATAAAGTTCGGACAAGATGTCGCCGAACCGCGCCGAAAGCATTTCCTTGCGCTTGAGCGCGCCACCGAGTGTGAGCAGCGCCATGTCGGCACACAGGGCAAACGCGGTGGAGTAACGCGACAGCTGGCGGTAGTAGCCGGTCGCGGCACCGGCATCGGGCGCGGGAGCAAAGAGCCCGCCGGTCCAACTGCGGCCCCACGCGCGGAAAAGGTTTGTAACGGCGTGACCGGCGTGTTTCCAGAACGCATCGTCGAACGCCTCCAGCCCGGCGTTTTGGTCGGGATTGCCGATCGCATTGATTTCCTTCAGCAGGAAGGGATGCGCGCGGGTCGCACCCTGCCCGAAGATGATGAGATTGCGCGTCAGAATGTTCGCGCCTTCCACCGTGATCGCCACCGGCACCGAACGATACAGATTGCCCATGTAATTCTGCGGGCCGTCGATCACCGCCTTGCCACCATGGACATCCATCGCGTCATCAGTTGCGATGCGCAGCCGCTCGGTGGCGTGCAGCTTCATGATGCCGGAAATCACTGCGGGGTGCTTGCCCTGATTCAGCGCCGAGCAGGTCAGCCTGCGCGCGGCGTCTAACTGATAGGCGGTGCCGGCGATGCGCGCCAACGGCTCCTCGATGCCTTCGAACTTGCCGATCGGAATGTGGAATTGCTCGCGGATGCGTGCGTAAGCGCCGGTGGCGCGCGCGCAATAGGCCGCGCCAGAGGCGGACTGCGAGGGAAGCGAAATGCCGCGCCCCGCCGCGAGCGCACTCATCAGCATCTTCCAACCCTGGCCGATGCGCTCCTGCCCGCCGATGACATGATCCATCGGAATGAAAACGTCCTTGCCCCAGTTCGGGCCGTTCTGGAACACCTGCATCGCGGGCAGATGGCGATGACCGATGGTCACGCCGGGCAGATCGGTTGGGATCAGCGCCACGGTAATTCCGAGATCTTCTTCGTTGCCGATCAGATGATCCGGATCGCGCGCCTTGAAAGCCAGACCGAGCAAGGTCGCGACCGGGCCGAGCGTGATGTAACGCTTGTGCCAGTTCAAGCGCAGGCCGAGCGTTTCCCTGCCCTCGAACGTGCCTTTACAAATCACGCCGGTATCGACCATTGAGGCCGCATCGGATCCGGCTTCCGGGCTGGTGAGGCCGAAGCATGGAATTTCGCGTCCC
The DNA here is from genome assembly GCA_019747015.1 of Xanthobacteraceae bacterium. GTDB lineage: Bacteria > Pseudomonadota > Alphaproteobacteria > Rhizobiales > Xanthobacteraceae > Afipia. Next base: position 31,114 of record JAIERI010000148.1, on the reverse strand, counting down.
TCGGCGAGACCCGGCAGCCATTTGTTCTGCTGTTCTTTGGTGCCGAACTTCATCAAAAGTTCACCCGGTCCCAACGAATTGGGCACCATCACCGTCACCGCGGCAGTGACCGAACGCGAGGAAATTTTCCGGATCACTTCGGAATGCGCGAAAGGCGAGAAGCCGAGCCCGCCAAATTCCTTCGGAATAATCATGCCGAGGAATTTGTTGCGCTTGATGAACTCCCACACTTCGGGCGGCAGATCGCGCCACTCCCACATTACCTTCCACTCGTCGACCATGGCACAGAGTTCGTCGACCGGGCCGTTCAAGAATGCAGTCTCTTCGGCGGTCAGTTTGGCGGAAGGATAAGCCAGCAGCTTCGACCAGTCCGGATTGCCGGTGAACAGATCGGCGTCCCACCACACATCGCCCGCTTCCAGCGCCTCGCGCTCGGTGTCGGACATCGAGGGCAGCGCCTTGTGCGCCCACGCGAAAATCGGCTTGGTGAGGATATCGCGGCGGAAGGAAAAGCTCATGGGACGATCCTCTTTGTCCGAAGCAATCAGGCAGCAGATAAGCCGTTATCCCGACTCATCCTATAATGGCAAATCCTGACATCGGCATATCGTTCTCATATCGTCGTCGGAATATCGGTCTTATATCGATCTTTGGGGGGTGGCCTTGACGATACGACCTAGAAGATATGGTCTTGGGGGCGGGGTCCGAAATGTTGATACGACAGTATATACACATGAACCGTGGATTCCGACGCCAAACGCCGTATTCGGTGCCCTCATAACACTGCTTAGGAACGGGCGGCAGACACATTTGAGTGTGCGCTGAGTACCCCAAACCCTGGCCCGCCGCTCGCCTCGTCAGGCCGGACGCCGCATCTCGAACATCGCATCGGGACGGATTTCGGCATAGTCGCCGGCGCGCCCGGCCCGCAAAATCGGGTGGGCCAGAGCAGTCTGATAGACGCCGTCCACAATCAGGCGCTTGTCGATATGGACCACGACAACTTCACCGAGCGTCAACCAGGCATTGGCCTTGACGCCATCGGCGCCCTGCAACTGAATGATCTGACTCACTTTACACTCGAACGAGACCGGACTCTCGCCGACACGCGGCACGCCGACAATTTTGCCCGGCACTTTCGTGAGCGCGGCGAGGGTGAATTCGTCGACACCGTGCGGCACACTGGCGGACGTCGCGTTCATTGCCTCGGCGACGTGCCGGGTCGCCAGATTCCAGACGAATTCCCCGGTCTCCGTGACATTCGCGATGGTATCCTTCCAGCCTGTGCTGGAAAATCCGATGATCGGCGGATGATAATTAAATGCGTTGAAGAAGCTGTAGGGCGCGAGATTAATCCGGCCCCGGCCGTCATGTGAGGAAATCCAGCCGATGGGCCGTGGTCCGACAATGGCGTTGAAGGGATCGTGCTTCAACCCGTGTCCATGCGAGGGCTCATAGACGTGCATGTCACTCATCAAAATATCTCATACGTGCGATGTTCCATCGCTCCAATATGCCGCAGTTCCTTCGGGCGTTCGAGGAACTTGCATTGTCCTCACCCGTTGCCCTTGCGAACTCACACCAAAGGAGATTGTCATGGGTAGCGTGGCGGACAAGGTTAAAGGCGCAACCAACGAAGCGATCGGCAAGGCCAAGCAGGGCATTGGCAATGCGACCGGCGACACCAAGTTGCAGGGCGAAGGCGCCGTGCAGGAAGCCAAGGGGCACGGCCAGCAGGCCGTTGGCGATGCCAAGGCCGGCGCGAAGGAAGCCGTCAACAAGGCGGCAGAGCTTGCGAACCGCAAGCTCTGATCGCTTCCAAAACTGGAGAAGAAGATCGGTCCCGAACGGGGCCGATCTTTTTTTGGCCGAATTCACGCTGAAACACATCGGCTGCACCGGCATAATGACACCGGCACAAGCCAATTCATTAAGCTAAATTTTCGGATAAGGCCGCAGATCATTGTCGACAGGATCATTCCCGGCATAAGGCAAATCTTTACCGAGCTATTTCACCGAAACGCAATTCTCCTCTTCCTAAATGGAAGTCGCGCAGCCGCTCCGCAGGGAGCTGGGGATGTGCTGCGATCAATCAAGCCGGAACAGAAGTGGATAACACTCGTCGGTTTGCAGGGGGAAGGCGACAAATGTCCATTGCACGGCTCATCAAAGACCTCGATGCGGGTCTTAGCCGAACACGACAGGGCCTCCTTCGTCACACTCAACGACATGGCGATCACAGCCTGCGCCGCAAACTTCTGATCGGCATGGGCATAGCGATTGCGTGCACCAGCGCGCTCGCCGCCAGCGTCATTCACCGATCCCACGAGGATTACGTTCACGCCCGCCACAATCTGGCGGAGGTCGAGAATTACCGGCTAATCTTGGATGTAGCCAATATTCTTTCCGCCGAACGCGGCCCCTCCAACAGCGTTCTTGGCGCAGATATTTTGACGGATGGCCCACTGCGGGTACGCCTTGCACAATTCCGCGCGCGTAGCGACGCCGCCCTTGAACGGTTGTCCGTTCCCTACAACGGCGCGGAAGGCGAACGCCAGCGCGTTCCGACCAAGCTGCTGGCGCCCGTGCTAGAACAACTTGCATTCGCACGCAACGAGGTCGATCGCCTCAGCGCGATCCCGCGCGAACAGCGGCCGCTTGAGGATGTGCAATCGGTTATCGAGAGCTGTTTCAAAGTCATCGACATCTTTCAGGCGGCGATCCGCTGGAAGGTGGCCACACTCTCCATGTCCAATCCTGATCTGACCGCCGTGCTGTTGAACGGCCATATATTCGGTGATCTGCGGGAATATGGCGGACGAATCGCATCCCAGATCATGGCGCCGATCGCTGTCAGCCAGCCATTGCCGCTGCGCAATCTCGTCGACAGCAATCGGACACGCGGTCGCCTCATCGAACTGTGGCATCTGATCGGCGGACCGGACACGATCCGCTATCACGATCCACGCCTCGTCGATCTGCTGCGTGACGCCGATCGCCAGTTTTTCGGCGAAGGGCTTAAAATGACGGACGAGCTGATCGCGCAAGGACGAGAGACGGGCAACTACACCATGAGCGCGGATGAATACACCGTCCGCTTCGTTCAAACGCTTGCGCCGCTGGAGCGCCTGCGTAGTGCGTATCTCGACATCACAATGGATCGTGTCACGGCGGACCAGCGCGATGCCCTGATGAAGCTGACAACGGCCATCGCGGTGACGACAATCATTCTTGCGACACTGGCCGGGCTTATTCTTGTGGCGCAGAGATATGTATTCGGCCCCCTGCTGCGCGCACGCGAGGAAGTGATTTGCCTCGCCGAAGACCGGCCAATGGAGTCAGCCGCCACCCGCCTTCAGGCCAACGAGATGAACCGCCTGTTCGACGCCATCGATGTCCTGCGAAGCAATCTCGTCGAGCGCGCTTCCCTGACGCGGCAACTTAAACGGCAGGCCGAGACCGACGGCCTCACAGGCCTGATGAATCGCCGCGCGCTCGACTTGATCGGCGAGAGTCAGACCAGCAATCAGGTGATGGCCAGCGGCGCGTGCCTTGTTCTGATGGATATAGACAACTTCAAGACGATCAACGACACCCACGGTCATCTGGCCGGTGACCAGGTTCTGAACGAAACCGCCTGTGTCGTGCGCACCTTGCTGCGTGCCAACGACATCTTCGCCCGTTACGGCGGCGAGGAATTCGTTCTTCTGATTTCAAGCGACGACCTTGCGGACAGCATTTCGATGGCGGAGCGGATCCGGCACGTGCTGGAAGCCCACGCGATCACCATGCCCGACGGCACGATGGTGAACATCACCGCGAGCTTCGGCGTGGCCAAGGGCCACCTTGGACGTCACGCATGGCCACGATTGATCGAAGCAGCAGACAAGGCGCTCTACCGTGCCAAATCCGACGGGCGCAATTGCGTGCGCCCCGCCGACGACCAGGAAGACCAGAAGGGGCCGGACGTCCAGCATATGGCGTCCGCAGGCTAAGTGCGGTTCAAGGCGGCATTAGAGAGCGCTTTTAGATAGCTCCCTGGGCTTTCAAGGCTTCATGGGCCGACTTGAACGCCTCGAGTCCCGCCGGAATGCCGCAATAGACGGTGGCATGAATCAAAACTTCCTTGATCTCATCCACAGTAACGCCGTTGGTCAGTGCGCCCCGCACATGCAGCTTCAATTCCGCCGGCTTGTTCAGCGCGGTGAGCATCGCAAGGTTGATCATGCTGCGTGTCTTGCGATCGAGGCCGGGCCGCGTCCATGCATGGCCCCAGCACCATTCGGTGGTGAGGGTCTGAAACGCCATCATGAAATCATCGGCCTTCGCAAGACCGCCATCGACATAGTCCGCGCCCAGCACTTCGCGCCGTACTTTCAGGCCGTCTTCAAACTGCTTGCTCCGGTTCATCGCTTTCGTCTCCCTTTATTCGGATCAATGTGATTTCTGATAGATCGCCAGGTCAGGCAATGCGCTTTGTTGCAGCGTCCGGCCCTCGATACTGGCGATGCTCGTGCATCCCAGACTGTTGCTGATGAAGGCCGCGTCGGCTTGCGCGATGTCCTGTTCCGGCAGAGTTCGCTCAATGGCATCGAGTGCCGGAATGATTTTCGCACGCGCGATGCCTGGAAGAATGCCGTCCGACAGCATCGGCGTTACCCATTTGTCATCGATACGAAGAAAGACATTCCCGACCGTGGCGCATGCGACGTGGCCGCGAGTGTTGAGCATCAGTGCGTCGCTCGCGCCTCTTTGAATAGCCTCGCGCCGCGCCAGAATATTATCGCCATAATTGAGCGACTTGATGCCAGACAGCGGCGAACATTCGTTACGGCGCGTGGAGCGGCACATCACCATATGTTGCGGCGGCATTTTTCCCGCCACCGCCGCCGTGATGAGCAGCGTCGGATGGTCGGGATTGTCCGAACTCCACAGTCCCCGCTTTGAGGCCGGACCACGCGTCAGCGTGATCCGCACCGCGCTTTCCGCAAAGCCATTATCACCCAGCAATCGAACGATCGCAGCTTCGATGTCAGCATCATCATAAGAGACAAGCAGGCCGAGAAACTGCGCACTGACACGCAAGCGATCGAGATGTTCGGCGAGCCAGAGCGGTGTGTTGCCGGCGGCGCGCAAGGTTTCGAAAATGCCATCAGCCAGCGTAAAGCCGCGATCGGCGATGGAAATACGCACCTCGTCTTCCGCCATGAAAGCGCCATTGCACCAGACCGGCGGCATTATGACCGCGATCCGCTGGCTTTTTTCGCATGGCCGCGAAACGTCTGACCGGGCGATGTGAGGTGATAAAGCTTCTCATCGAAGCGGCCAAACAGAGTTGTGACAATTGCCGCAATCGATGCCTTCGCCTTCAAAAGCATTTCCTGATATTCGTCCTCCGGCGTCGAGGCCGCCACCACGCCGCCGCCTGTTCCTATCGTCAATTGATCGCCGATCGCAACAATTGCGCGGATCACAATGCTTAAATCAGCCGCGCCGTCATCACCGATCCAGCCGAGACATCCTGAATAGATACCGCGCGGACGTTGCTCCAGCCGATCGATAAATTCAACGGTTCGGTATTTCGGCGCGCCGGTCATCGATCCACCGGGAAACGCATCGCACAAAAGATCGGCGACTGTCCGCTCCGGCTTCAATACTCCGCGCACGGTGCTGACCAATTGGTGAACCGTCTCGTAAGTCTCGATGTCGAACAGCTTCGGCACGTGAACCGAACCCACCTCGCAACCGCGCGACAGATCATTGCGGAGAAGATCGACGATCATGGCGTTTTCAGCACGATTCTTTTCACTGGCGCACAGTGCATCGGCGAGCGCCTTATCACGCACGGGGTTTGTATCCCGCTTGATGGTGCCCTTGATCGGTTTGGTTTCGACATGACCGTCCACATCCACCGACAGAAAACGCTCGGGCGATGCGCTCAGCACCGCACCCTCCGGCCATCTGACGAAAGCCGCGAACGGCGCGGGATTGAGACGACGCACGGTGCGATACAGCGTCAGCGGGTCGATATCTAATATGCAGGACAGCTCGTTGGTCAGGCAAACTTGATAGGTCTCGCCCTGCGCGATCATATCGAGACATTGCTGCACGTTGGCGAGGTATTGCGCCTTGCCTTGATCCATAACGATCGAGAGCGGTTCGCAGCCCATGCGCGCGGCCTTCGGCATCGGCGGTGATGTTGCATTCTCGATACGAGCGATGGCGGCACCAATCCATTCCTCCGCGCGCGGCGCCTCGTCGGGATGATCGATGGCGCAGACATAGGTCTTGTTATCCGCGTGATCGACGGCGATGAAGCGGTCGGCATGAACCAGCAGCGCATCGGGCGTCTGCGACACGCGGCCTGTGGGATAGGCGCAGTCGCGCCGCAACTCGTAGCCGAACCAGCCGACATGGCCTCCCTTGAAAGGACAGGGCGGCGGCGATTGCGGCGTATTTAACTGCTGTTTCCGCAGATATTCGAAAATATCGGTCTTCTCGCTCCGCGCGCCATCGGCGCCCGTGATATCGAGAGTCTTGCCAAGGCTTCGGTAGCGCAGCGCCGCCGCATGCGGACCGGACGCATCGCCCATGTAGGACCAGCGTGCCTGCGCTGCATCGGCGATGTTGCTGTCGAGCCAGAAGGAATAAGGCGCGTCGGCATAGAGCGAGCAGTAAACCGCCTCGGTGTCGACCGCACGCGGCAGTTCACACCAGAACGCCTTGCGTATTTCTGACACCGGCACCACCGCGCGTTTGGCTTTCACGGGCGGCGAGAACGAAAACGACTTTCTGCTCGAGGCTTTCAGCGACAGATCGCGGAAATTCTCCAGCAGCGTCCGGCCATGTTCAGTGAGCACGGACTCTGGATGAAACTGCACGCCCCATTGCGGCCGCTCGCGATGAGCAACGCCCATCACCAGACCGTCGTCTGTCCATGCCGTTTCCTCGAGCGTCGGCGGCAGCGGCCGCTCGATCAGAAATGAATGATAGCGCGCGCCCTGGAATGGCGACGGCAGGCCCTTGAACAATCCGTGTCCATTATGGCTGATGCGCGAGGCAAGACCATGGATGAGAGACGGCGCCTGCGCGAGTTCAGCACCTTCGGCCTGCGCGAGACCCTGATGACCGAGACAGACGCCGAGCAGAGGTACCGTCGCGTTCGCGATCACGTCCCGGCACACGCCGAAATCGACGGAAGTGTCCGAACGGCCGGGGCCCGGGGAGATCACGATGTTGTCAAAATGACGCGCGGCAAGGTCAGCCCAGATCACAGCATCGTTGCGCACGACCAATGGCTCTTCCCGATTGATCTCAGCAATCAGGTGCACGAGATTATACGTAAATGAATCGTAGTTATCGATGACCAGCGTCTTCATAAGACCGGCAAACTCGCAAGAAGTGCCTCGTCAGGCGATGGCAAATACCTGTTCGACGGCGACAATGACAACATATATGAATAAAGCTGCGGAACAAAGGTGCCTTGTCAGGTGCCTGAATTTTGCCTGACAGGCATCCGTTTTCACACGTTGATCGGAGCGCGCTGCAAACGATATTGAGCGCGCTCCCTCGGCAAAACCGCCCTGAAAGAATCCGCAGCATGGACGCAAGCGTAGAACCTTCCCGGCACACGCTGGCGCCTGATTGTGTGCCGCCGGAACGCCGGCTCTGGGCTGCGGCTGCAGTGTTCGCCGCGCTGGCGATGGCCTCGCTCGATACCGCCATCGCCAATATCGCCCTTCCCGCCATTGCCGCCGATCTGAAGACCAGTCCGGCCGACGTGGTGTGGGTGGTCAACGTCTATCAGATTGGCCTGGTCACGACGCTGCTGCCGCTCGGCGCGCTCGGCGAGATCGTCGGCCACAAGCGCATTTATCTCGGCGGACTGATCCTGTTCACTATCGCGTCGCTGGTGTGCGCCTGCGCGTGGTCGCTGCCGAGTCTGCTGGTCGGACGCGCATTGCAGGGCCTTGGTGCAGGCGGCATCATGAGCGTCAACACTGCGCTGGTCCGCTTCATCTATCCGCCGCACCAGATGGGTCGCGGCTATGGCCACAACGCGCTGGTGGTGGCGACGGCCTTCACTCTCGGGCCGACCATCGCATCGGGCATCCTGTCGCTAGGCTCATGGCCATGGCTGTTCGCCATCAACATCCCTTTCGGCATCCTTGCCGCGCTGATCGGATTCAAGACGCTGCCGCAGACGCCGCGCGCGACCCACGCCTTCGACTTTCCTGGCGCGCTGCTTGCCGCCGGCTGCATCGGGCTGTTCGTACTCGGCATTGGCAGCGCCGCACACGGAACATCACCGATGCTCGTGCTGATCGAGATCGGAGCCGCCGCGGTGATCGCGTGGGCACTGACCCGCAGACAGGCGGATCATCCCGCGCCTATCCTGCCGGTCGACCTGTTCAGAAAACCGATGTTCGCACTGTCGACGGGCACCGCGATCTGCTCCTTCGCCGTGCAGGGACTCGCTTTCGTGTCGCTGCCGTTTTATTTCGAGGATGTGCTGCATCGCTCGCAGGTCGAGACCGGATTTTTCATCACGCCCTGGCCGCTGGTGGTAGCTGTAATGGCGCCCATTGCCGGCCGCCTGTCGGATCGTCATCACGCCGGCGGTCTTGGCGGTATAGGCCTCACCATGCTCGCGGTCGGCATGGCACTTCTGGCGGCGCTCCCGAACGATCCGAGTATTCCGAACATTCTCTGGCGTATCGCGCTGTGCGGTATCGGCTTCGGCTTTTTCCAGGCCCCCAACATGAAGGCGATCATGATCAGCGCGCCTGCGGGCCGGGCTGGAAGCGCGAGCAGCGTCGTGGCAACGGCACGATTGATCGGGCAGACCACCGGAGCCGCACTCGCCGCCCTGTGTTTCAGCATCGCGGGACACGACGGCGCGACACTGGCACTGGCTCTAGGTGCGGGCTTTGCCGCACTGGGATCGGCGATGAGTTTTCTTCGCCTGATCGCAGCGCCAAGCGAAGCTATATAAAGCAATCTTCTCAGATAAAAATGAGGCGATAAACTTTGATATGCTGCGCTTTTGATATAATGAGCCCGGCATGAAGCAACCTCTCTCAAGCCGCCTCGCCGGATTTGGCCACTTCGCGCCACTCAACCGAGTCGAGAACGCCATCATTGAGGATCAATTCGGCCTCGCACACGGCTGGATCGAACGCCGCACCGGAATCAAGGCGCGGCACTGGGCCGAGCCAGGCGAGACGCTGACCGATCTTGCGATAAAGGCCGGCGCACAGGCCCTCGATGATTCAAACATCGCGCGCGGCGATATCGCACTAACTGTACTCGCGACGTCGACGCCGGATCATCTTCTGCCGCCGTCCGCTCCCCTGCTTGCCTATAGGCTCGGTCTGCCAAACTCCGGTGCAATCGATCTTGCCGGCGCGTGCTCTGGATTTTTGTATGCGCTCATACTCGCGGACGGGTTTGTCAGGACACAGGGGAAACCCGCGCTCGTCGTCGCCGGGAATATTCTGAGTCGCCGCATCAATCCCGAAGAACGCGCCTCCAGCGTGGTGTTCGCGGACGCCGCCGGCGCCGTCGTGCTCGCGCCGTCGAACGATCCGGACACAGGCCTGCTCGGTGTAGACGTCGCCGCGGATGGCAGCCACTACGATCTCATCAAAATTCCAGCGGGCGGCGGCGCCCGGCCCTTTGCTCCCGATATCGATCCGCGCGAATTCATGATGGCGATGCCGGACGGAAAGAAAGTATTCGCAAACGCGGTCCACATGATGACGCACTGCGCCGAGAGAGCGCTCGAACGCGCGCAGTTGCAGGCGAGCGACATTGATCGCTTCGTGCCGCATCAGGCCAACGCGCGGATCTTCGGAGCGGTCCGTGACAATCTCGGCCTCCCCCATAATTGCGAAATAATTCAAACGATCGGCGAATATGGCAATTCATCGGCCGGGACCATCGCGCTGTCACTGTCGGTCGCCCGTCAACAGAAATCCTTCGCCACAGGCGAGCGGCTTCTTCTCACCGCAGCGGGCGCGGGCCTTACCGGTGCGGCTGTTGTTGTGGGGCTGTGACGGACTGTTGCCGCGCCAGTGTGCGTACCAGCAACGGGCGCACTGCAAGCGTGAACAGAGCGGCAATTGCGCCAAGCGCCGCGATGATCAGAAAGAAAACCGGATTCGAAAATTTCGGCCACAGGCCGCCGAGCGAACCGGCGATGATATTTCCGAAGAAGTTGCTGGTGAACCAGACGGCGATCAGCGAAGAGCGCGAATTGCCCGGCGCAATCGATGACATCAGAGACAACCCGATCGGCGAGAAGTGCAGCTCCGCCAGCGTGAGCAATACAAAGTAAATCAGGAGCCAAAGCCAGCTTGGCTGCCCAGAGCCACTGAGCCACGCGATGGCGGCAGCGGAAACAAAAGACAGCGAGAGCAGCACAAGCCCTGCCACTAACTTGCCGATGGTCGTTGGCTCCCGGCCTCTCCTGCCGAAATACGTCCAGCACGCGATCAGCATCGGTGTCAGGATGAAGATCAAAATCGGATTGATGGACTGAAACCAGCTGACAGGGATTTCACCTTTCCAGAATCCGAGGTCCGCCTCGCGATTGACAGATTGGTGAATCCAGATCGCAATGGTGTTGCCCTGCTGTTCGTAAGCCGCCCAGAACAAAGCGGAGGGAATAAACAAAAGGAGCAGGCTGGCGAAGGAAGCACGGGTCTGGCTGCGTGTCGCCTCGTCCGGCTCGGTGCGAGACAATCGTGCGTCCGTTTTGGGCAAGTGCGGCAACCCGATCAGATAGGTCGCCATCCCGAGCGCCATTCCCAGGCCGGCGCTGATGAAGCCGTATTGCCAGGCGATGCGCTCGCCGAGATAACCGCAAATCAGCGGCGAGAAGAACGCGCCGATATTGATGCCGACATAGAAGATCGAATAGGCACGGTCGATGCGGCGGTCGCCTGGTTTGTAAAGCTCGCCGACCTGCGTGGTGACGTTAGGCTTGAAGGTGCCGACACCTATCACCAGCAGGAAAAGCGCAACCAGAAACAGATGATCGAACGCCATCAAAAAATGGCCCAGCACCATCAGCGATGCACCGAGAAGTACGGTAGCAGTCCGCCCGATCACGCGATCGGCGAGAATGCCGCCGAGGATCGGCGTCAGATAAGCAAAGCCGGTATAGAAGCCGTAGATTTGCGACGCGAAGGACTGATCGGTCAGTTGACCGAAGATCGATTCGAGAGCGCGTCGCAGACCATCAAGGCCGATAACGCCCGCCGCCTTTTCCGGCTTGAGCAGATAGTCGATCATGTACAGAACAAGAAGCGACCTCATTCCGTAATAGGAGAACCGCTCCCACATTTCCGTACCGAACAGAAATGTGAGACCCTGCGGATGACCGAACAACGTGGATTCGCCGCCACGGGCATTTTTCAATCGGTTTGCGCCGGACAGGTCACTCATGCATGTGACAGGGAACGCGACATCCAGCCGCCATGCAAGCCGCACAATCGGGCACTCGAACAAGATAGATGGTAAAGGTGATGGTAGCGAGAGAGGGACTCGAACCCCCGACCCCAGGATTATGATTCCCGTGCTCTAACCAGCTGAGCTACCTCGCCAAATGTCCGGCGGCCAGCCTTGCGGAATGGGCGCTGCGAACGGCGGCATATAAGAAGTCGCGCAATTGCCTGTCAAGCAAATGGGCCACGGATCACGGCTTCATTTCGGCCGGATATTCGGGTCGCCACCGGGGCCGCCGGGCGGCGGAATCACCGGCATGGTGCCGGTGTCAGGTGTCGGCGCGTGCATCTGCGGATCGACGCCGGGCGGCGGACACAGCACGCCATCGGATTTGGCCAGCCTGTCGCCGAGCGACTCGTTCGCCTGCCCCGTCGTCGAACCACGGGGAGCGATACTGCCGTCCTGCGGCTGCGCGCGTGTGGGCGCGCAATTCTGATCGGCATGCGCAGCATTTGGCGGCGCGGTCTCCGCTGGCGGCGCGGCCGGCGATGGCGGCGCTTGCGCGGCGGCGAGACCGGGAATCGCAGCAAGGGCGCAGAACAGCGCGAGGGTTGGTTTTATCCGCATAGGAATAAAACAGAGACGCGGGGAAGAGGTTCCGCGCCATTATTAAATTCCGTGTTCAGGATTTGCGGTAGCGGATCAGGGAAAAATGGCCCATCGGCGGCATTGGGCGGCGCTCAACCAGACTGACGCCGCCATGCGCCGATTGCCAGTTTAGCAACCGCTGCCAGGGAAATTCCGGCCGCCAGCCGAGCCGGCGCGCTAGCGGCGCGAAAGCCAGTTCGAAAATCCGGCGCGGGCCGCTTTCCGCGCCGATGTGATTGACCAGGATCAACTCGCCACCGGGTTTCAGCACACGCACGAAATCATCAAGCGTCGCTTCCGGATCGGGAACGGCGGTAATGACATATTGCGCCACCACCGCGTCGAACGACGCATCGGGGAATGCGAGATTCTTCGCATCCATCACCGACAGCGATTCGACATTCGTCAGGTTGAGAGTCCGCACGCGCTCCTGCGCCTTGCGAAGCATCGGCTCGGAAATATCGACACCGCACAGTTTCGTGGATCGCGAATAGTCCGACAGCGACAATCCTGTGCCGACGCCGACGTCGAGTACGCGCCCGCCGATCGCATCGGCCACCGCGATGGTGGATTTGCGGCCATGATCGAACACCGCGCCGAATACCAAATCGTACACCGGAGCCCAGGCTGCGTAAGCCCTCGCCACTCCAGCACGATCGATGTCGTTTGCCATGCTTTATATGTTGTCTGGAAATTCAGCCGGCGACAAGCGGCCGCGCCGCCGATGCGGCTGGCGCGAACAAAGCGTCGGCGCGCTGCGAGGCACTCTTGATGAAGCCGCCGCCAAGCACCTGCGCCTGTCCGCTTGCCGCGTCATAGAAAACACAGGCCTGACCGGGCGAGACTCCCTCCTCGCCCGCGACCAGTTCGACCTCGCATTCTCCATCGACCATATGGAGCCAGGCCGGCTGCTGCGGACGGGTCGAGCGGACCTTCACGAAAATCTCCATGCCCGACGCAGCCGCCTGCTCGAGCGTTCCGCCGCCGATCCAGTTCACGTCACGCAGCAAAATCTTGCTCTTCCGCAAGGCCTCGCGCGGACCGACGATCACACGGCGCGTCGCGGCGTCGAGTTTCACCACATAAAGCGGCGCATGCGCGGCGATGCCGAGACCCCGGCGCTGGCCGACGGTAAAATTGACGATGCCCTGATGATGGCCGATGACGCGGCCGCCAAGATCGACGATGTCGCCCGGCTCCATCGCGTTAGGCTTGAGCCGCTCGATCAAGTCGGTGTAGCGGCCGGTCGGTACAAAACAAATATCTTGACTGTCGTGCTTGTCGGCGACCGACAGTCCGAAACGCCGTGCCAGCTCGCGCGTCTGCGTCTTGGTCATGTCGCCAAGCGGAAAGCGCACATCGGCCAACTGGTCCTGCGTGGTCGCAAACAGGAAATAACTCTGATCCCGGTCGGCATCGGCGGCGCAGACCAGCGCACGCGATCCGTCATTGAGGCGGCGAGAAGCGACATAGTGACCGGTCGCCAGCGCCTTGGCGCCCAGTCCGCGCGCAGTCGCCAGCAGATCGCGAAACTTGATCGAGCGGTTGCATTCGATGCACGGCACCGGCGTCTCGCCCTGCACGTAACTCTCAGCAAAAGCGTCAATCACGGATTCGCGGAAGCGGCTTTCATAGTTGAGGACGTAATGCGGAATGCCAATGCGTTCGGCGACATCGCGCGCATCGTGAATATCCTGTCCCGCACAGCAGGCGCCCTTGCGATGGGTCGCTTCGCCGTGATCGTAAAGCTGCAAAGTGATGCCGACGACGTCGTAGCCTTCGGCCTTGAGCAGCGCAGCCGTCGTCGAGGAATCGACGCCGCCGGACATGGCGACGACGACCCGGGTGTCTTCCGGGCGTCCTTCAAGATCGAGGCTGTTGAGCATATTGGGCCAATCCGGAAGCGGGTTCCAGCACCGCGCCATCCATCGTCGTTCCGTTGTGGGTCTTTATTATAGTCCGGCCCCCTTCGAGGCAATTAGAACCGGCACGGCAAATCTTGCCGCCGGGCAGAAATGAGCGCGCCAAAGCCCGTTTTCCGGATTGGGCACGATTCTCTAGTTGGTTGATATATTTATCGTTTTAGCAGGTTCAAGGCATGGCCCATTCCTTGCTCAAGATGGAGGTGAGCTCATCGTGAAAGGCCGCCCGTGTTCAGTGTTAATCCGGAAATCGCCGTCGCTTCATATCCCGGCACGCGCCAGAAGCCCGCGCGCTCCGATCAGTCGTCCGGTTCGGACGGCTTCGCCGCATTGGTGGACAGCAACGCGAATGCTGCGACGGACACCGACCGCTCCTCAAGCAACACGTCCGACACCACTGCGCGGCGCGGCAATAGCGAGGACCGTCCGGTCAATACAAATGACACGGCCGACAGCGCCGCCGATACCCGTCAGGTCAGACAGGGCAATACGGACAAGGATGCCCAAACTGATAGCGGCAAAAGGCAGAAAGCAGTCGGCGACAGCAAGAACACCAGTGAAAAGCCGGACGCCGCGAAGACAGCGTCGGGTGCGGACAAGACAGCCACAAAAAGCAAAACCTCTCGCAGCGAGAAAGTGGCCTCGGATACCACCACTGCGGACCAGACCGCCGCGGCCACGACTCCTGCTACCCCGGTTGCCGTTGCGGTGATTGCTGGCGTTGTGCCGGCCGCTGCGGCCGGAACTGCCACCGAAGCAGCGGCCTCCGCCGCCTCCGGGATCGCATCTGTATCCGCCGCGACCGCAGCAGCCTCATCTACGACTGTGAAAACCGCCGGCATAGCAGCAGCAAGCGAGACTTCGACATCCACCGGTGCGACATCCGCCGTACCAATCTCGTCAATCATTGATCCGTCCGTTCAAGCTTCAGCGGACGTGGCTGCTCAGACAACGGCCCGGACCGCGACCGAAACCGCTGACAAGGCCGAAGCTTCCGCGGCGTCCGATACCGCCGCCGCTGCGAAGGCGGCTGACGCGAACGCAATCAACACCACTGACGGCAAGATCACCGACGGCAAGGCCACCGCAAACACATTATCGTCACAAGCTGCCACGCCGGCGATTTCTGCCGCCCAGCTGGCAACCGACGCCGAAGTAGCGGCACCCGTCGCGGTTGACGTACCGGCTGTGCCGAACGTCAAGACCGCCACCACCGCATCCACGGTCAAAAGCGCTGAACTCACGAAGACAGACGCGAAATCCGGCACATCACAAACCGCATCGGCGGGCAAAAGCAATGACGCCAAGCCGGCCCCGACCGGCCGGGCTGGCGCCCAGAGCGATGACGATACCGACGCGAAGAGCGTCAAGGACAGCAAAACTGCCGATGCCCGCGATGTGCCGGACAAGGCTGCGGCGCCAGACAAACCTGCGCCGGTCTCAAACGGTCACGAGCAACACGCGAGCATTCAGCAGCCGGCAGCAAACGATCCCGCCGCGCAATTGCAACAACCTACGCAGCTTCAGCCTTCCAACAACGCGGCCGCACCCACCGCACAGCTGAATGCCACGCTGGCCGCCGCCAATACACCGGTCCCGCTGAACAGCCTTGCCGCCGACATCGCGCTGAAAGCCGCGGGCGGCAACAGCCGCTTCGAAATCCGGCTCGATCCCGCCGAGCTTGGCCGCATCGACGTGCGGCTCGATGTCGACAAGCACGGACAGGTGACTTCGCACCTGACGGTCGAGCGGCCGGCGACGCTGGACATGTTGCGCAAGGACGCGCCGCAGCTTCAGCAGGCTCTTGAGGACGCAGGCCTGAAGACCGGCGATGGCGGATTGCAGTTCAGCCTGCGCGATCAGTCGTCGTCATCCGGGCGTCAGGACGATGGCCAGTCCGGCCGCAATTCGCAACGCCTTATCATCACCGAAGACACGCCGGTCCCCGCCCAGATCGCGGGACAGACCTATGGCCGCACGCTCGGATCGAGTTCCGGCGTCGATATCAGTATCTGAGGAGATAGTAATGGCCGTCGATGCAACGCTTCCAACCCCGGTTACATCCGCGCCAGCGGCTGCTTCATCGTCGTCATCATCCGGCTCGACAACCGGCACCACGAGCTCGAACGCGACGGCCGGCATTGCGGATAACTTTCAAACCTTCCTGACCTTGCTCACCACGCAGTTACAGAATCAGAACCCGCTCGATCCGCTGGACACCAACCAGTTCACCGCCCAGCTCGTCCAGTTCGCGCAGGTCGAACAGCAGCTCAAGGCCAACGACCAGTTGACCTCGCTGGTCAATATTGAAAAGAGCGCTCAGTCGACGCAGGCACTGGTTTTCGTTGGACAGACGGTTACCGTGGACGGCAGCACGGCGCATTTCGATGGGCATGCGACCTGGAATCTGAACGCTCCGAGTAACGCGAATGCAGTCATTACAATCACCGACAAAACCGGGCAGACCGCTTACAGCGGCAATTTCCAGGTCGGCTCAGGCAATGCCAGCTTCGTCTGGGATGGAAAGGGCAATGACGGCACGACGTGGCCTGTTGGCGATTACAAGATGACCGTCACCGCCAAGGACACCAACGGCAAAGACGTGGCAGTTACGACCGAGGTTCAGGGCGTGGTCGATTCCGTCGACCTCACCGCAAGTCCTCCGTTGCTGTCGATCGGGGGGCAAACCTTCACCACCGATCAGGTCAAACGCATTGTGGCGCCAAACAGCGGCGCCGGCACCAGTTAACCAGCCATTTCACGATCGGTTGAGGCTTACGCGCCCGGTTCCTTTGGAACCGGGCCTTTCGCCCATCGGCTCCCCTCGAAGGAGAATCGTATTGAACCCTTGAACTTAGGCAAATTTTAAGCCGTGGGGACTACCTTGTTCCCACGAGTTCAGTAGCCGAGTTTGTGAGTACACCATGACAGAACCCCACCGCCCGAGGGTGAAGTACGTCATCGGGCCCGATGGTAGCCCGCTGACGATCGCAGATCTTCCGGCGCCCGGCACCAAACGTTGGGTCATCCGCCGCAAGGCCGAAGTCGTTGCCGCCGTGCGCGGTGGCCTTCTTTCCCTCGAAGAAGCCTGCAGCCGGTACACTTTGACCGTGGATGAATTCCTGTCCTGGCAGTTCTCAATCGACCAGCATGGTCTGGCCGGGCTGCGCACCACGCGCATCCAGCAATATCGCCAGTAAGCGCGCCGCAAATCCTCAAACTTCTCATTTTCCGAAAACCGGCTTCATAACCTGAAGCCGGCGTTCGGCATTTTGGCTTTTATGCCTCGCCGTTAACCGGCGTTAACCATATGGAAACCATCCCTAGGCAAATTCTGCCCAGTCGGCATTTGCGCCGAATCTCTGGGGTGGTTCGTGCAGGGGCTGTTGGCATTCCTTAAAAATCTGGGCGCGGCGCGGATGGCGGCAATGGCCGCGGTTACGCTGGCCCTGATCGCATTTTTCGGCTTTGTCATCATGCGCGTCACCGCGCCGCAGATGACCACCTTATTCACCGATCTCAGCTACGAGGACTCCTCCGGGATTATCAAGGAACTGGACCGCCAGGCGATCACCTACGAGTTGAAGAACGACGGCGCCATCATCATGGTGCCGAAAGACAAGGTCACCCGGCTGCGCATGAAGCTGGCCGAGGGCGGAATGCCCAAGGGTGGCGGCGTCGGTTACGAGATTTTCGACAAATCCGACGCGCTGGGCTCGACTAGCTTCGTTCAGAACATCAATCATCTGCGTGCGCTCGAAGGCGAGCTTGCCCGTACCATCAAGGGCATCGACCGCATCCAAGCCGCGCGCGTGCATCTGGTGCTGCCCGAACGGCCGCTGTTTTCGCGCGAAACCCCCGAACCGTCGGCATCGATCGTGCTGCGTGTGCGCGGCTCACTGGAGCCTCAGCAGGTCCGCGCCATCCGTCATATCGTCGCTTCGGCGGTCAATGGCCTGAAGGCGGAGCGGGTGTCCATCGTCGACGAGACCGGCCAGTTGCTGGCGAACGGATCGTCGAGCGATGGCAGTTCCGAGGCCAATGGAGACGACCGCCGCACTGCCTATGAAAACCGGATGCGCGATCAGGTCGAACAGATCGTGTCCTCGGTCGTCGGCTCGGGCCGTACCCGCGTCCAGGTCTCAGCCGACTTCGACTACAACAAGATTACCCAGACCTCCGACAAGTTCGACCCGGAAGGCCGCGTGCTGCGCTCAAGCCAGTCACGCGAGGAATCCTCCGCCACCGCCGACAATAACGGCCAGGTCACCGTCAACAACGAACTGCCCGGCAGCCAGCAGCAGAATGGCGCTGTGACGCCGAAAGATCAGAGCAAGAAAAGCGAAGAGATCAACAATTACGAGATCTCCCGCGTCACCAAGACCGAGGTGACCGAGGCTGGCCGCATCAATCGCATGTCGGTGGCCGTGCTGGTGGACGGCAGCTACGTCAAGAATGCCTCTGGCGACACTGTTTATGCCCCGCGCAGCAAGGAAGAACTCGACCGCATCGCAACGCTGGTGCGCTCCGCCATCGGCTTTGACCAGAAGCGCGGCGACCAGGTTGAGGTCGTCAATCTCAAATTCGCCGAAGCGCCTGCCACGATCCCGGACATCGAACAGAACGGCCTGCTTGGCCTGTTCCAGTTCACCAAGGACGACATCATGTATTTCATCGAGCTTGGCGTGATGTCGCTGCTCGGAATGGTCGTGATGTTCATGGTGATCCGTCCGTTGGTCAAGCGCGTGCTGACCGAGGATGCGGCGAGCAAGGCCCCGGTGGCTCCGGCGTTGCCTGATGCCACTGCGACGAGCGGACAGCCGCAAATCGCCAGCAATCCAAATGCGACCGCACAAATGATCGACGTCGCGCAGGTGCAGGGTCAGGTCCACGCCCAATCGGTTCACCGCGTCGGCGAACTGGCGGATCGCAACCCGTCCGAGACCGCTTCCATCATTCGTCAATGGCTCACGGAACCGGCGTAACATCAGATGGCAAATGCACCCGCCCTTCCCCATCAGACCCAGGCCACCGACATCGCAGGCGTCGTCGCGACGCTCGCCGGCCGTCAGGGCAACCGCCCGCGCAGCAAGCCGCTGAGCGGCCCCAAGCGCGCGGCCATCATGATGCTGGCGCTCGGCGAGCAGTATGGCAGCAAGGTGTGGGCGTTGCTTGACGACGATGAAGTGCGTGAACTGTCGGTGACGATGTCTTCGCTCGGCACCATCGAAGCCGATGTGGTCGAAGACCTGCTGCTGGAATTCGTCTCAAGGATGTCGGCGTCGGGCGCCCTGATGGGCAATTTCGACGCAACCGAGCGACTGTTGCAGAAGTATTTGCCATCAGATCGCGTCACCGGCATCATGGACGAAATCCGCGGCCCCGCCGGGCGCAACATGTGGGAGAAACTCTCCAACGTGCAGGAAGAGGTTCTTGCCAATTATCTGAAGAACGAATATCCGCAGACCGTCGCGGTGGTGCTCTCCAAGCTGAAGCCCGAGCATGCCGCGCGCGTGCTCGCCATCCTGCCCGAGGACATGGCGCTCGATGTGGTCGGCCGCATGCTGAAAATGGAAGCGGTGCAAAAGGAAGTCATCGAGCGCGTCGAGCAGACGCTGCGCACCGAATTCATGTCCAATCTGTCGCAGACCCGCCGCCGCGATGCGCATGAGGTGATGGCTGAAATCTTCAACAATTTCGACCGTCAAACCGAGACGCGATTCCTCACATCGCTGGAAGAAGACAACCGCGAATCCGCCGAACGCATCAAGGCGCTGATGTTCACCTTCGACGATCTCATCAAGCTTGATGCCGCTTCGGCGCAGACCTTGATGCGCCATATCGACAAGGACAAGCTCGGCGTTGCGCTTAAAGGCGCCAACGACGCCGTGCGCGATTTCTTCCTCGGCCACATGTCGAGTCGTGCCGCGAAAATGTTGACCGACGACATGGCCGCCGCCGGTCCAGTCCGGCTGCGCGATGTCGACGAGGCGCAGGCGCAATTGGTGAATCTCGCCAAGGATCTTGCCGCCAAGGGCGAAATCATGCTGCAGAAAAACCGCGCCGACGACGAACTGGTGTATTGATGGCAGCACCCGCAAAATTCCTGTTCGACGTGGACTTCGCGGCTCCAGCCGCGACCAAGGAGCGTGCCATCTCCAACGCGGAGATCGCCCAGCGCGTCGCGGAAGCAGAGGCCCGCGCCTATCGCGAAGGCTTCGACGCCGCACAGCGTGAAGCCAAGGCCGAGAGCGACCGGCGCGCAGCGCTGGCGCTGGAGCAGATCGGCATCGCGATCCGTCAGATCGCGGCGGATTTCGGCAACATCGAAACCCGCATGGAGACCGAGGCAGTCGATGTCGCGGTCGCGGTCGCGCGCAAGCTCTGCAGTGAACTGATGAGCGCCGAGCCGCTCACTGAAATCATGGCGCTGGTCAGCGACTGTTTCCGTCATCTGACATCGACACCGCATTTGGCGGTGCGAATCAACGACACGCTTTACGAGGCGGCGAAAGAGCACATCGAGGCCCTGGCGCGGCGCAGCGGCTTCGAAGGCCGTCTCGTCATCCTCGCCGAACCCGACATCCCGGTGGCCGACTGCAAGATCGAATGGGCCGACGGCGGCTGCGTGCTTGAGCGCGCGGCGATCGAAGCCAAGATCGATGAACTGGTGGTCCGCTACATCACGGCCCGCAATCAGGCCGGCACTGCCGGCCATGGAGACTAAGCCATGAGCGAGAACGACACAGAGGTGCCGCTTCCGGATCTCAACACTGACGACATGCAGGCGTTTGACGACGAGTCCTCCATGGAAGAGGATGCCGCCTCGCGCATCGCTTCCGATCTGGAAGCGGTATTCGACGTGCCGGTGCAGGTGTCGGCCGTACTCGGCCGCTCCAAAATGGACGTCAGCGATCTTCTGAAACTCGGACCCGGCACCGTTCTCGAACTCGATCGCCGGGTTGGTGAGGCCATCGACATCTACGTCAACAATCGCCTGGTGGCGAGAGGCGAGGTTGTTCTCGTCGAGGACAAGCTTGGCGTCACCATGACCGAAATCATCAAGGCGGAACGCGCCTAACCACAACCGACGCCGGAAATGGCGCGATCAATAACAGGAGCAAACCATGCGGCTTCTCATCGTTGGCACCCTCAAGGGCCAGCTCACCACCGCAACCAAGATCGCCATGGACAATGGCGCCACGGTCACCCACGCCGAGGACAGCGACCAGGCCATGCGGGTCGTGCGCGGCGGCAAGGGCGCTGATCTGCTTCTGGTCGATGTCGCCATCGATATTCGCGATCTTTTGATGCGTCTTGAGGCCGAACACATTCATGTACCGATCGTCGCCTGCGGCATCACCACCGACGCCCGCGCCGCGGTGGCCGCGATTCATGCCGGCGCCAAGGAATACATCCCGCTGCCGCCGGATCCGGAATTGATCGCCGCCATTCTCGCCGCCGTGGCCAACGACACGCGCGAACTGATCTACCGCGACGAGGCGATGGCGAAAGTGGTGAAACTCGCGCAGCAGATCGCGGGCTCCGACGCCTCGGTGATGATTACCGGCGAATCCGGTACCGGCAAGGAAGTGCTGGCGCGCTACGTTCACACCCATTCTCAGCGCGCCAAGCGGCCGTTCATCTCGATCAATTGCGCGGCCATTCCTGAACATCTGCTCGAATCCGAATTGTTCGGCCACGAGAAAGGCGCGTTCACCGGCGCCATCGCGCGGCGTATCGGCAAGTTCGAGGAGGCCACCGGCGGCACGCTGCTGCTCGACGAAATCTCCGAAATGGACGTGCGCCTGCAATCGAAACTGCTGCGCGCCATTCAGGAACGTATCATCGACCGCGTCGGCGGCACCAAGCCCGTGCCGATCGACATCCGCATCATTGCGACCTCGAACCGCAATCTGGCGGACGCGGTGCGCGACGGCAGCTTCCGGGAAGACCTGTTATTCCGGCTCAACGTCGTGAACCTGAAAATTCCGCCGCTGCGCGACCGGCCCGCCGACATCCTCGAACTGGCGCAGCATTTCGCCAGGAAATATGCGCAGGCCAATGGCGTTCCCGTGCGTCCCATATCCGCCGACGCGCGGCGCGTGCTCACGACGAGCCGCTGGCAGGGCAACGTGCGGGAACTTGAGAACACCATCCATCGTGCGGTGCTGATGGCGCAGGGCGACGAGATCGGCTCCGACGCGATCCTCTCGCCGGATGGCGACCGGCTCGACCTGGCCAAGACTGTGCCTGCGGTCGCGCATGCGACGCTGGCCGCCGAGCAGGTGACGCGCGCGCTGGTCGGCCGCACCGTCGCCGATGTCGAGCGCGATCTCATTCTCGAAACGCTCAAGCATTGTCTTGGAAACCGCACTCACGCAGCCAACATTCTCGGCATCTCGATCCGTACCTTGCGAAACAAGCTCAACGAATATGCCGATGACGGCCAGCCGATCCCGCCGCCGGGCTCGGGCGACATGCGCGGCTTCGCCGCGGCCTGATTTCCCAACTGGACTAAGTAACAGCGCCGGCGCTCATCGCGCCGGCGTTTTTGTTTGCGTCAGACCCGGGACGGCCGGTCAGTACGCTCGAAGATAATTTGCGGCGGCTCGCTGGTGGCTTTTTGGGCACGATAATAATTGATCGCGAAGGCACCGAACACCACGACGATGCCGGCAATCAACATCGCCAGCGCGATGCGCTTGATCATCACATTCAGCTCGAACGGAGCGAGGCACCGCGCGCGACGCGGCGCTGCCAAAGCCAGAGCAATGGCACGACGATCAATGACATGGTCAAAGCACAGAGCGTCGCAACAGTCGGTGTCGGCCTCAAGGTAAAGCCATAGAGATGCGCCAGCCCGCCGATGAAAATCAGGAAGGTCAAGGTGCTGATGCATTCGCCGTGACGCTCGACATGCGGAATCGCACGCAGATACATCACGCCCATACCGGCGGCCATGGCAGACAGGAACCGGAAATAATTGTCCACTGAAGCGCTCTCGGTGCCATGCAGGAACTTGACGCCAAGCAGCACGCCCGAGAGACCGACGAACAAAAGGATCGCCGCGGTCAGCGCCACTCCCACCTGAAGACATATTCGTTCCATGTGCCGTCCCGCAAAGCTGCTTCTCCATCCAAGATATAAAGACGCTGCCGCGCGATGGCGAATAGAAGTTTCGCCGAAGGCAATGAAATTGTCGCGATGACGCATATTCCTGCATACGGCGGACGTCGATTCAGCTATCCACGTTTTCCCTCGCATGCTTCGCACGGCACCATGACCATCTTCACGCCTCATCAGGACAAGGCCCTCGCCGCGGTCGCCGACTGGCTGAAAGCCAAGCCCGGCCGTGGCAACACGCCACAGGTGTTCCGTCTGTTCGGTTACGCCGGCACCGGCAAGACCACGCTGGCGCGCCATATCGCGGAAGCCGTGGACGGCGAGGTGAAATTCGCGGCCTTTACAGGCAAGGCGGCGCTGGTGATGCGCAACAAAGGTTGCGACGGCGCCTCGACGATCCATTCGCTGATCTATCGCGCCCGCGAATCCGGCGAGGAACAGCCGAATTTTGAATTGTGGGACGACGCCCCGGCCTCCAAGGCCAAGCTGATCGTGATCGACGAATGCTCGATGGTGGACGCCGATCTCGGGCGCGACCTGCTCTCGTTCGATTGCCCCCTGCTGGTGCTGGGCGACCCCGCGCAATTGCCGCCGATCCAGGGTGGCGGTTTTTTCACCGAAGCCGAGCCGGATGCGATGCTGACCGAAGTGCATCGCCAGGCGCAGGACGACCCCATCGTGCGGATGTCGATGGCGGTGCGCGAGGGCGGCACACTCGATCTCGGCACATTCGGCGACAGCGAGGTGGTGCGGCGCGACGCGCTCGATCCCGACCGGGTGATGACCGCCGATCAGATTCTGGTGGGACGCAATAACACGCGCCGTGCCTACAACATGCGGGTGCGCCAGAAGAACGGCATCGAGGACGCGCTGCCGGTCGCCGGCGACAAGCTGGTCTGTCTGCGCAACAACCGGAAGAAGGCGCTGTTCAATGGCGGGCTGTGGCGCGTCAAATCGCGCGCGCAGTCGAAATCCAAAATCATCACCATGCGGCTGTCGCCCGATGAGGAGCTCGGCGCGAAGGTGACCAAGGTGTCGGTGCGCTCCGATTGTTTCAACGGCGGCGTCGAGGCGCTGCCCTGGGACCAGCGCAAGCCCTATGACGAATTCGATTACGGCTACGTGCTCACCGTGCACAAATCGCAAGGCTCGCAATGGGACGATGTGGTGCTGTTCGACGAGAGCTTTGCGTTTCAGGACAGCCGCGCGCGCTGGCTTTACACCGGCATAACCCGCGCCGCCAAACGTTTGAGCATCGTGGTGTGAATGAGCGTCACGATTCGCACCGCGATGCATCCGAGCGCGACACAACAGCGCGGCATCGAGAGGTATTCTCAAACCGGACTTTATCGACATATGCCACGATCGTGACACTTCGCAATGCGAAGCTGATGACTCTATAATCTCATGACGCAATCTCACGACAAAGGAATGCATATGCGAACCGCGAGACTTCTTGCCGCCACGTTGCTCATCGGCTCAACGACACTCACCTCGTCGCTGCCTGCGGCATCCACTCCATTGATGAGCACCGCCAGCCTCGCCAAGGCCACGCCGGTCAGCGAGGTCACCAACGCGCAATATTACCGCCGCGGTTATGGCCATCGTGGCTATGGACGCCGGGGCGGCGGCGGCAACGGCGCCGGCCTCGCCATCGGTCTTGCGGCAGGCGCGATTATCGGTGGCGCCATCGCGGCTTCGCAGGCTCAGGCCAACCAGAACGCAGCCTATTGCGCGCAACGCTTCCGCTCCTACGATCCACGCTCGGGCACATATCTGGCCACAAACGGCGTCCGCTATCGCTGCCCGTAAGCGTATCGATGATTCATTCGCGGACAGACGGCCTCCGCTCCGCCTGTCCGCTTCCCAATTCATGCCAAGTGCACTCAAGCCACTTCAAATCCAACTCAAGCCACGTTTCGCCGCGGCACCGCGTTGTCTTCCGCCGCGCATTGGGCCTGCCGCAACTCTTCTTCCAGAAACTCATTGGCGATAATCAGCGCCTTCAACGCGCCGCGAATATCGCCGCCGCAGGTGGCGATCGCGCTATCCACAGCGCGGTCGTATCGTTCAAGATCGTTTTGCATGACTGCGTCGAACATCTTTAATCTCCGCCGGGTGTTTGACTTCCGATTCGATGTTCCCTATTTGTTCCTAGCAGCCTCTCAAAGTCAATCGCCTCCAGTAAGCCTTCCACAGGGCGTATGAGCCTCGGCTTTTCCGGATTCTGGCGGACCGATATTCCCTGCACCGCTCACAATTTCGTGCCGCTTTTGCTGTAACGAAAGCGGCCCAAAAGCGTATCTTGAGCGTGCAGGCGCACCGCGCCTAACTAGCTTTCCATCATCACAACCGCATGAAAGGTTTGCCATGAACCGCACCTCATACAGCCGGGCGACTTTGGTCGTCGTTATCGCAGGCGCGGTCGCGCTGACATGGTTCGCCATCGCTCCAACAATCTCGTCCGCCTCGGAAGAGCCATTCATCATCCCGCCGCCGAAAGCCGACGTAACGACCGACACGCAGTCGGGTCTGAAAACGGCGGTCATCGCCGGCGGCTGCTTCTGGGGCGTCCAGGGCGTGTATCAGCACACCGATGGCGTGGTGCAGGCCGTATCGGGTTACGCCGGCGGCAAGCAAAGCACCGCGAGCTATGAGACCGTCAGCGGCGGCGCCACGGGACATGCGGAGTCGGTGAAGATCACCTACGATCCGCAGAAGATTTCCTACGGAAAAATTCTTCAAATCTACTTTTCCGTGGTGGCTGATCCGACGCAGCTGAACCGCCAGGGCCCGGACAGTGGCACGCAATATCGCTCCGCGATTTTTACGTCCTCGCCCGAGGAAAGGAAGATCACTGAGGACTACATCACCCAGCTCAACGACGCGAAGGTGTACAAGCGCCCGATCGTCACAGCGATCGAACCAATGACCGGCTTCTATCCGGCCGAGGATTATCATCAGGACTATCTGACGCTTCATCCGAACCAGCCCTATATTGCGTTCAACGACATCCCCAAAGTCGAGAATTTGAAAAAACTGTTCGCTGACAGCTATCGCGACAAGCCCGTGCTGGTGCGCGACGCAAGCAACAAGGCGACCAATTAGCGAGGAGATGTAATGACAGACACCAAACAGACTGCTCCGCAGAGCAAGGTCGAAAAATCCGAGAAGGAATGGCGCGCTGAATTGACCCCGATGCAGTATGCTGTGCTGCGCGAGAAGGCGACCGAGCGTCCGTTTACCGGCGAGTACGATCACTCGTTCGATCCGGGAACGTATGTGTGCGCCGGGTGCGGCCAGCCGCTGTTTTCATCCGACGACAAGTTCGATTCCGGTTGCGGGTGGCCGGCGTTTAGTGCGCCAGCGTCGCAAAGTGCGGTCGCTGAAGAACGCGACGGCAGCCACGGCATGATCCGGACCGAGGTGCTGTGCTCCAAATGTCAGGGCCACCTCGGCCACGTATTCGACGACGGCCCTGGCCCCGACGGCTTGCGCTATTGCATCAATTCGGCAGCGCTAAAGCTCGATCCGAAATGAAGGAAGTTTAAGTTCCTCTCTTGGAACTTATCCGTTCCATCAGCGATTGAACCTAAAGCGCCCCCGGCGTCACGCCGGGGGCCATTTCGGGAGGGTTAAATGTCGCTCGGGCTCATACTCATTATCGTTCTCATTATCTTTTTGCTTGGCGGATTTAGCGGCCGGTTCGGCGGACGTGGTTATGGCTTCGGAAACCGCGGCATGGGCATTGTCGGCGTCGTGCTGGTGATTTTGCTTGTCCTGCTTTTGCTCGGCAAACTCTGATTCCCGACCAGTTGCGGTCGATTTCCGCCGCCGCTGGTCAGGGCCTTGATATTCATGGTTTTTCAGGCCGCGGCGCGAGTTAGCCATGCGACGCCGTTCTCGATTCGAAACGACATTCGCATGTCGCATTTCGCCAAAAAGAGCTTATATTAGGGTCTGTCCTGAAGCGACACGGCACCTGACGGCCCATTGGCGGCCTGCGCGCCCGCGTCGTGTTCTTTCGCACAACAGCAGTCTCGAAAGCGGAAAAGACTGCGACCCAGCAAAAAGGCCAAGACCCATGGCGGCATTCAATTTCAACACCGAAGCCGAGTTGTTCCCTGCTGCGATCCGCAAGAAGAAGCGCGCCGGGTTTGCCTACCGCCGTTTCGGCACCGCCGCCGAAGCTGTGCTGTTCGCCATCGAGCAATTGCCGGCGGATTCACTGAATGGTGCTTATTTGCAGGTCGACGAAGCCCGTTTCGACCAGAGCGGCATCCGCTCGCTCTATGAAAGCAGCGAATTTCCCCTGCCGCGCCGTCCGCGTGAAGACGCCCCGACGGATGATGCGAAACAGTCAGAGTCCGCCGAGACCTGATATCTCAACGTAAACCGTCAGGAACACTAAACCGCTAAGTGTGCTGCGGCTGCTTGTCCATCCAGCGGCGCAGGATTTTCATGTTCCTCATATTGGCGCGGAACATGACGTCGAACGCATCGCCGACGAACGGCACGATGCCGATCACACCATCGAGCGCGACATTGCCGAGCATCCGCGCGATCACATGCGCCGGGGCGCCAAGTTGGCGCGCCTCGCGCACCAGCCAAAGCTGGATTGCGGTGGTGAGCAAATCGCCGACTACCGGCACGAGGCCGATCAGTCCATCGATACCATAGCGCACCTTGGTGCCCGGCAAGACGAAGGCCACATCGAGCAGCTGCGCGAGGGCATTTAGCCGTGCGAAACGCTGTTCGCGAGTCAGATTGCCGAACGCGATGTTGCCGAATACCCCGCCGAAACCAGCGCCGCTGAAACCCCCGGCGTTCCTGAATCCGCCGGCACTGTTGAAGCCGCCGCCAAAAAATCCTCCGCCCGGCAATTCATTGCCGTCCTGATCGATAATCGGCGGTGGGCGCCGCGATGTTCCTGAAGGCTTGTTGGCTGCGCGAGCGCGGCTGAAAAACGTGTCCGACATCTTGGTTCCTGGGTTTCGGCGAAACGAACCGGGTGCAGATAGGTACGCGCAGCCGCCGTACAAGTTGCCTGCGACCACCGCGTTACCACAAACCGTTTCGCATCATTGCGGCAACAATACCGCCCAACCGTAGGTTTCGTGTCGGCCGTTATAACCCAGCTTCAGATCGTAGGTGCCGAACTGCGCCTTCAGACCGCCAAGCGCATCCTGGTAGGGTTGCGGCAGTTCGTCCGCCTTCGGGTACTGGCTCATGAGCCACATCACCAGCGTACCGTTACGTTGCAAGCGCTCGGGCGTGACCCAGGGACTCTTGCGGAAATCGGCGGCAATGAAAACCGACGGGCGCGGCTCGATATAGAGCGCGACCATGCCGGCATTGGGATAATCACCCGTCACAATGTCCAGCGGTTTGGCGGTGTGCTGCATCCAGATATCATCCATGGCGGCGGAGAGATCCCGCGCCGGCCAGATCGCAGTTGCAATCAGTCCGCCGTAATACGGTTTCACATAAACCGACACGACCTGGCCGACGGGAAAGCCGACCAGAGCAACCATCCACAAAAACGTCACCAGCCGCGGCGAGCGCAGCACCGGCCGCTGCGGCAACAGCACCACCATCGCCAGACCCGACAGCGCGACCAGCGAGCCGGCAATTTCCGAGCGCTGATCGGTGCTGGCAATGAACGTCAGCACCGCGATGATCAGGATCGGCAGAATCGCAGTGGAGAGCACCAGCGAACGGTCGAACGCGCTCGGGCGCTTGAACTCCAGCGCCACCGGATCGCCCTGATACGGCGCGACACGGAATGCAGCCAGAATGAGGATGACAATCGGCGCCGCGTGAAAGCCGATCTGCGACAGCACGAACTTGATCGCGGCCAATGCGCGCGCAGCGAGCCCGAACACTGGTGTCCGGTCGAAGGCGAAGGTGAAAGGAATGAAATCGTGCTGCACCAGCCAGACGAGATTCGGCACCATCAGCACCGCGCCGAGCACGGCAGCGAACCACGGACCCGGTGTGAACACCAGCCGCCGCCCCTCGGCGGTGAGTAACATGTGCCCCGCCAGCACGATCAGCAGCAACGCACCGGCATATTTCGAATACAGCAGCAACGCGAACAGAACGCCGAGAACGATCCAGTCGCGCATCGCGTTGCCGAGCACGGCGCGGCGATAGAAATAGACTGTGGCTGCCCAGAACGGGAGCTGGCCCACATTGTGGCTGTACATCGTGATCGGGTGCGTGAAGTAGAAACACAGGATGTTCAGCGCGACCGCGATCACGGCGCCCGTCTCGCCGACGATCTCGCGCCCCAGCCGCCAGACGAAATAGAAGGTCAGCAGGATCGATCCGATCGCCAGCACGAAGTGCGACTGGATCCAGCCACCGGTGAGCCGATACGCCATCTCGGTCAAAAACGGCTCGAGCGGCGGATGCTTCCAGTAGCCCCACTGCATTTCCTTGCCGAACAGGAACATCTCGTAGCTGTCGAACGGCATCGAGGGAAAGCTGGCGGTGACGGCGAACCACAGGCCGCCATAGATCACCATGATCCACACGAAAGCGCGCCGCGGCGTCCCGATCACCGCATTCAGAACGCGGTCGCACACGCGATTGAGCGCGTCGAACGGTGTGGAAGTCTTGATCGGAGGCGTCACGGTTGTCATGGGGCGTTCGGATAGCATGCGGGCGATGGCGAGGCCACCTGAGGCTTCATTGGGGGGAGCCGCGCGGTCCTGTGGGCTCTTTTCGCCGATGGCCGCGCTGTCACAAAACCCTGAACAATTATCAACAGGCCAAGACAAGCCGTTGCGAATCGGTTCGAATTCTCTTCGAGGCTGCAAGACAGGCCCTCCGCCGAGCATGCCTCAAGTGGCGTTGATTTCAACTCGAACCAATGAGGATTGTTATGGCGAAGAAAGCCAAGAAGGCGAAGAAGGCGAAGAAAACAGTCAAGAAGAAGAAGGCCGCCAAGAAGAAGAGATAGCTTTGCGATGGCTCGGGCGGATGCATTCCGTCCGAGCCTTTTATTGAATAGTCTCTTATTGAATTGTGTATCGAATTATTGGGGCGTGGTCGTGGCCGATTATTTTTCGAGGCACTCGCGCCAGCGCTCTCGCTCTGACTACTTCTTCCCCGTGGACGTGCTGATCGTAGAACTGCCGCCCTTGCCCTGCGCCTGCTTGTAGGCCGAGCCGCCGCCTTTCGGACCGCTCTTGTCCGCCTTGGGCTTCTTGGCTTCCTTGTTGCCCTTGTCCTTACCCTTCGCCATCGCGTCCTCCCGTTGCCACAAGGCAGATGCCCCTGGCCAGAGCGAACGCTAACAGGTTAAAGCGCGCCGCATAGCAAAAGATGCGCCCTCGCGCCTCACCGTCCCGCCAGACTCGTCAGGGCGAGACCTATTGTCCCGCCAGCTTGTCGGCGAAATAAGCGATGGTCTTGCGGTAAATGGTCGCCCTGTTCCATTCGCGCATGGCATCGAAATTGGCGCTGCCCTCGTGATAGTCGGCGCCATTCCTGAATCCGTTGGTGTGCAGAAGGTTCGCGGTCGAGGCCAGCACGTCCGGCACGCTATGGCGCAGATCGACATGGCCGTTGCCGTCGAAATCGACGCCGTACTTTATATATGAGGAGGGCAGGAACTGGGTCTGCCCGATCTCGCCCGCGTAAGCACCGATCATGTCGGACAACGCCAGGTCGCCGCGCTGCACGATTTTCAGCGCCGACATCAGCTCGCCCTGAAACAATTCGGTGCGCCGGCAATCATGCGCCATGGTCGCGAGCACGCGAAACACCGGCAGCTTGCCCATGTCGCCCTTGCCGAAATCGGTCTCCAGCCCCCAGATCGCGACGATGATTTCCGCCGGCACGCCGAAGCGCTGCTCGATGCGCGAGAGCAGCGAGGCATGGCGCTGCAGCATGGCGCGGCCGGTTGCGATGCGGCCCGGCCCGACGCGGGTGGCGACATATTGCTCGAAGGTCTTGTT
>JAIERI010000028.1 GCA_019747015.1 Xanthobacteraceae bacterium | reverse complement strand
AACCTCGGTAACTTCGTTCGCCGCACCGACGACCCTTCGCGTCCGGTTATCATTGGCGTGCGGCCGGACAAAACAGAATTTGTTATGACGCGCGGTGCGCTGGACGCCATGGCCGACGCTTTCGCTCGCGGTCTCATGAAGGCTGGAGTCCTGCGCGGCGAAAGGATCGCAATCCTGTCCGCCAATCGGCCGGAATATGTGGCGCTCCTGCTCGGCGCCATGCGGGCCGGCGTAGTGCCGGTCCCGATCAATTTCAAATTTCCTCCTGTGACGATTGCTCAAGTGATCGCCGATTGCGACGCTCGTCTGGTTGTTCATGACGATGAGCGCCGCGCCTCGGTGGATCCGGAGAAGTTTCCAGGCGTGTCTTTCGTGACGTTCGATGGGACAGGTCAGGGCAGCATATCATCCTGGCTGGACCCCGGTCGTTTTGTGCCGGTGACGCCGCGCGCGGATGAGCCCGCTCTCAGCCTTTATACATCCGGTTCGACGGGGCGTCCCAAAGGGGTTTTGCTGTCGCACACGGCCCATCTGTGGGTCGCAAATACGCGCAAGCAGGAGACTGACCTGCATAACGAGCGCGTGCTGATCGCGGCCCCCCTCTATCATA
Source organism: Xanthobacteraceae bacterium (assembly GCA_019747015.1). GTDB lineage: Bacteria > Pseudomonadota > Alphaproteobacteria > Rhizobiales > Xanthobacteraceae > Afipia. The sequence goes on along the minus strand of JAIERI010000028.1, from coordinate 40,030 downwards.
TGAATGCCCTGGCCTTGTCGCTGCTGGTATGTGCGAGCGGCGCGACGGCGATCATGTTGCCCCAGTTCAAGGCCGTACCCTACATCGAAGCGATCAGCCGCTACCGCTGCACCTGGCTCACCGCGGTGCCGCCAATGATCGCCATGATGCTGCGTGAAAAAGAAGCACTGGCTTTCGCCGACCTGTCCAGCGTGCGCACTGTCCGCATGGGGTCCGCGCCGGTGAACGATACCTTGGCCCGGCAAATTCGCGCGCTCCTGCCTAACGCACGCATCATCAACGCCTATGGTACGACCGAAGGCGGCCCTATCGCTTTTACCGATCATCCGGACGGTCTCGCCACGCCTATCAGTTCAGTCGGTTATCCTCACCCCGAGGTATCGGTTCGTCTGGTCGGCCCGGACGCGCCTACAAGTGGCGTGCTGCAGATGAAAAGTCCGGCGGTCATGCTCGGCTATCATAACCGCCCGGATGTGCGTTCTCCCATTACAGCGGATGGCTACTACGATACGGCCGACGTTTTCCGGCGCGATGAGAATGGTTTCTACTATTTCATGGGCCGCTCGGACGACATGTTCGTGAGCGGAGGGGAGAACATCTTTCCCGGCGAAGTCGAGGCAGTGCTGGAAACACATCCCGACGTGCTTCAGGCCTGCGTGGTTCCGGTGGACGACGATATCAAGGGTACAAAGCCCGTCGCCTTCGTCGTGCGGCGACTTGGCGCGTCGGTGGATGAAGACACGCTCAAGCGCTACGTGCTGGCAAACGCACCGGCCTATCAGCATCCCCGCCGAATCTGGTTCCTCGATGAGATGATGCTTGCTTCCACGAACAAGATCGATCGCGCTGGCTTACGCCGGCTGGCGGAAGCTGAACTCAAGGCCGCATGAGGAATTGATGGACGTCGTTTTTCCCCGATCCAACAAAGTTCGCGATACCAACTGGCTTGCCCATGCCATCCAGCTGATCGAAACCGACATCAATCGCTCGGCTGACACGCACCTTATCCGTATCGAGCTGCCGCGCGCGCCTGGCATCGCTCTATATATAAAGGACGAGTCCAGTCATCCGACCGGCAGTCTCAAACACAGGCTGGCGCGCTCGATGTTCCTTTACGCGTTATGCAACAACTGGATTGGTCCCGGCACCACCATCATCGAGGCATCGTCGGGCTCGACGGCGATTTCGGAGGCCTATTTCGCACGCCTGCTTGGTCTGCGGTTCATTGCCGTGATGCCGCGCACAACTTCGACGGAAAAGATCGCGGCCATCACCTTTCATGGCGGCGAGCCGCATCTGATCGAAGGCAGGAACACATCGGAGACCGCCCATCGTCTCGCAGCCGAGTTGAACGGCCATTATATGGATCAGTTCACTTTTGCCGAGCGCGCCACCGACTGGCGCGGCAACAACAACATCGCCGAGTCCATCTTTGCGCAAATGGCCAAGGAAACCGATCCCGTGCCGAACTGGGTTGTGTGCGGAGCGGGCACTGGCGGCACCGCCGCAACGATCGGCCGTTTCATCCGTTATCGCAAATATCCCACCCGGCTTTGTGTCGCTGATCCCAAATCGTCGGTCTTTCACCATCACTATGCCGACCGTGCCGTAACGAGAGTGGAGGCTTGTTCAAGCGTGATCGAAGGCATCGGCCGCACTCAGGTGGAGCCTTCCTTCATGCCGGATCTTGTCGACCGCGTCGTCGTTGTCCCAGACACCGAGAGCATCGCCGCAGCTCGCAAGCTCAGCGAGATTATCGGCCGTCCTTGCGGCGGCTCGACCGGCACCAACATCTGCGGCGCATTTACACTTATCCAGGAGATGATGGAAAAAGGTGTAACCGGTTCGATCGTCACGCTTCTGTGCGATTCCGGAGAACGCTATCGATCAACTCTTTATGATGATTCCTGGCTTTCGAGCCATGGATTCGATATCGCACCCGTGATGCAAAGACTGGACGCTGTCTTTGGCCAGGCACATTGATCGACACAGGATTTCACGATGACTGCATCTTTTGACTGGGCCACCGGATACGCTTCGCGGCGTTTGCCCGTCTTCGGCAACAATGTCGTTTCCACCTCGCATCCCCTGGGGGCGCAGGCCGGGCTCAAGATGCTCTGGAAGGGGGGCAACGCAGTGGATGCGGCAATCGCCGCCGCGGCCGTCATGGCGATTGTCGAGCCGTGCAGCAACGGTCTTGGATCGGATGCGTTTTGTATCCTGTGGGATGGCAAGCGCCTTCATGGCCTCAACTCGTCCGGTTTCTCGCCCGCTGCCTGGACGCCTGAATATTTCCGCGCCAAATATGGTGACGATGCCAAAATGCCTCCTGTGCGTGGCTGGGACTCGGTCACGGTGCCGGGCGCAGTCGCAAGCTGGGTAGCGTTGTCCGAACGTTTCGGCCGTCTGCCATTCACCGATCTGCTTGAGTCCGCCATTGAGATCGCCGAACGGGGCTATCTTGTTCCCACCATTATCCAGCACAAATGGGTGGGCGCCTTCGGTCTCGAAAATCTGGTCAAACAACCCGGCTTCGCCGAGACGTTCTTGCCGCGGGGCCGTCCGCCGCATGTGGGCGAGCGCTTCATGTTTCCCGCTGCGGCAAGAACCTTGCGTCTGATTGGCGAGACGCGCGGTGCAGCTCTTTATGGCGGTGAGATCGCCGAGGCTATCGAGCGCCACGCGCGCGCAGAGGGCGGTGTCATGACCGCCGCGGATCTAGCTGCGTTCAAGCCCGAATGGGTCACGCCCATCGCCAAGGATTATCGCGGTTATACCGTGCATGAAATGCCTCCCAACGGGCAGGGTATCTCCGCACTCATCGCTCTTGGAATTCTCGCCCATTGCGACTTCGAGGGTCTGCCGGTGGACGGCGTTGACGCCCAGCATTTACAGATCGAAGCGATGAAACTCGCTTTTGCCGATACTTATCGATATGTCGCCGATCCAGTCGCCATGCAGGTGACACCCGAACAGATGCTCGACGATACTTATCTCGCCGGGCGTGCCAAACTCATCGATCGCAAGAAGGCGCAGGACTTCAAGGCCGGGAATCCGGTGAGAGGAGGAACCATCTATCTCACGGCCGCGGATTCCTCAGGCATGATGGTGAGCTTCATTCAGAGCAATTACATGGGGTTCGGTTCGGGTGTCGTGATCCCGGAATGGGGCGTGTCGTTGCAAAATCGCGGCCACGGTTTCAACCTCGATACTGCGCACCCCAATTGTGTCGCGCCGCGCAAGCGACCGTTCCAAACCATTATTCCCGGCTTCCTCACCCGTGACGGTGCGCCGGTGATGAGCTTCGGCGTCATGGGCGGCAACATGCAGCCGCAGGGCCATCTCCAGACCTTGGTGCGAATGCTCGACTTCGGTCAGAATCCACAGGCAGCATGCGACGCGCCGCGCTGGCGTTTCGAGTCCGGGCTCAACATCAATGCCGAGGCCAGCATGGACCCACAGACGGTTCAGGGACTCGTCGATCGCGGCCACAAAGTGATTCCGCTCAGCGACAGCTACATGGATTTCGGCGCAGGCCAGTTCATCTGGCGGATGGGCGATCCGGCCGTGGAAGGCTATGTGGCGGCGAGCGATCCGCGCCGCGATGGACAGGCGGTGGTGAGCTAGCAATCGCCGCAGTTTTGTTCGGCGAAACATTCTTGGACAAACGCTCGCGGGTGCAGCTAGTTTATCTTTCTGAAAAATGCCTGAGCATGTTTGTTAAAAGCGATCACAGCGCGCCGGGGCGACGACCCAGCGAGCGTAAGCAAACATAGCTGCAAGGGGCGGAGTTTGTCGCGCAGATTTATATATCTGACCTGCGTGCCATCGTAGTTTACAACCGCTCGCGGCTCGATATTGAGAAGCGAATAGCCGAACTGATTTCCGACCAGGCTTCGAATGGTCTCAAAGGATGACACGGGAATAATCCGGCTTGGTCGAATGCCCAGATTATGAAACAGCGAAAGAAAGTAATTTCGGCTGTGCGGAAGATCCAGAACGATGAACGGTTCCGACAAGACCTGTTCCAGGGAAGCACGGGATCGCTGAGAAAGCGGGTGGTGGTTGGACACGACGAGCCGGGGAGGCAACTCCCTGACAACCTCTACCGTGTAGTCGTTTGTCAAATCCAGATCGAACGTAATTGCGGTTTCATACCGGCCGCTTGAAATGCCGGCGAGAATTTCACCCTGGTCCTCAACATAACATCGCACCGTCACGTTAGGGTGGATAGCGTGAAAGGAACGCAGGATCGCGGCAAGATATGTCGGAGCGATATTCACGAAGCAGGCAACGTGGATTTCGCTCGCAACGGCATCAACCAGATTGCCCGCGGAAACCTCGAACTCCTTTGTATGATTCAGAAGCTGGCGGGCTGCCCGGATAAGGTCGCGGCCCGCGGCCGTCAATATGACGCCGTGTGGACGTTTGCGAAGGAACAGTTCAACCCCGATCTCGCGCTCGAGATGATTGATCGCCGCCGAGATGGAAGGTTGCGAGATGTTCAAATCCCGCGCGGCTTGCGAAATGGATCCGCAGTCAGCCGCTACCATGAAGTACTTCAGGTGCCTCAAGGTATAATTGAGATGCATCGCTTCTCACAATGCGTCAAACCGACGCCGATTTATCCATAGGTTCATCCTATGAATAAGCCTTTATTATTATATTTTACATTTGAGGGTGTCTAACTCAAGCTCTTTCCAGGTATGGAAAGAGGCTTGTAAATGCGGAAATATCCAAAGTTCAAGGCGGCTATCATGCATGTTGCGCCGGTCTTGCTGGACACTGCGCGCACGGTTGAAAAAGCCTGCTCTCTGATCGAAGAGGCCTCCGCCAATGGCGCTGAGCTGGTGGTGTTTTCGGAAACCTATATTTCAGCGTTTCCGATCTGGAGCGCATTGAATGCTCCCATTTACAATCACGGCTGGTTCCGCAGACTTGCCGCATCGGCCGTCATGGTGCCGGGTCCGGAAATCGAAAAAATTTCAGCCACCGCGCGCAGAACCGGCACGATCGTCTCGATAGGAATTAATGAAGGGTCGCAGGCGAGCGTTGGCTGTATCTGGAATTCGAACATTCTGATCGGTGCTGACGGTGGTATTCTGAATCATCACCGTAAACTGGTGCCCACTTTCTGGGAAAAAATGTGCTGGTCGAACGGGGATGGCGCGGGTTTGCGCGTCGTCGAGACCAATCTCGGAAAGATAGGAATGCTGATCTGTGGAGAAAACTTTAATCCGTTGGCGCGGTTCTCGATGATCGCGCAAGGCGAGCAGGTTCACTTGTCATCTTACCCGCCGGTATGGCCTGCCTACGATCCCAAAGAAGCATCCTACGACGTTGCCGAGGGCATACGCGTACGTGCAAATGCCCATTCGCTCGAAGCCAAAGTATTCAACCTCGTCGCGGCATCGTTCATGGATGACAAGATGCTGGATGAATTAAGTGCGGGCAACGCGGATGCCAGACGAATTCTCGCTGACAGCCCGCGTGGCGTGTCCATGATCCTTTCACCGACAGGATCGGTCGTCGCCGAACCCGTTCAAAATGAGGAGAGAATTCTTTACGGAGAGATCGACACGGCGGCATGCGTCGAGCCGAAGCAGCTTCATGATCTGTCGGGGTACTATAACCGATTTGATATTTTCAAGCTTACGATCGATCGGTCAGCCAATCAGCCGGTCATCTTCGAGGGAGATGACGAGGGGCGCGAGTTGCCAGTCGACAATCAAAAGATGGATGAGCGGCATAATGTCGTTCGTCTGTGAAGATGTCATTGCCGGAAAATGGCGATGGAAACGGACAGGGTCTGCAAATGTGTTCGGATAAAATCGAAATCACCCGGGGAGATTTGTTCATTGCAAACCATAGGAGCTGTAAAATGAAGTTGAATATGAGAGCGAAGCTGATCGCGTGTCTTTTAACGCTGACCGCGACATTTTCTCCGCAGGCTTCATCGGCGCTCGATTACGGCAAGCCAGGAGACCCGATTCACCTCACCATCGCACATCCATGCTGCTATGCAGAGGTGTGGTCGGTTTTCGTGAATTCCGGAAAGGAGCTTTGGAAAAAATATCTTCCGCCCGGATCCACCGTCGAATATCTGATCGGCCTTCAGGGCGCCGTGGTTGTGAATCAGATGCTCGCGGGCAAGGCCGATGTCGGCTATATGGGTGATCTCCCGGCCTTTACAGCAACAACGAAAACGCAGGCATCGGACGTCCGGATTGTCGCCTCGACGGCCATGTCCTACGATCAGTGCTATGTGTTCATTGTTCGCAAGGACGCCCCCGAATTCAAGGACAGCGACGAGGCGTTGAAATGGGTGAACGGCAAGACCGTATCGACGCCGAAAGGCAGTTGCACGGACGACTTCGTTCAGAAGCTGTTCAAGCGAACGGGTACCACACCTGACTCTTACCTGAACCAGAATATCGAAGTGATCAGTTCCGGCTTCAAGTCGGGTCGTCTCGACGCGGCGGCGGTATGGGAGCCGAACGCCAGCAATCTGGTGGAAGAGGGATTGGCCCGCCGTGTTGCGACCGGAAAAACCATCGGGGAAAAGGGCGGCGGTTTCGTGGTCATGCAGGCTGATCTTATTCAGCAGCGCCCCGACGTCGTTAAAGCCTGGCTGGAGGCTGAACTTGATGCGCAGATCTGGATGTCCAACCCAGCCAATGCAAAGGAAATGATCGATATCGTGAAGAGCAAAGTCACGGGATTCACAGATAAAGGTCTCTATAACGCGATTTACGGCTCTTATCCGGCCAAAGACGGCGGCAATGAGGTCCGGCTTTATCTGCCTTACACATTCACGCCAGAGGTTACCGAACTCGTTAATCGTGGCGTGGATTTTCTGAAGGACAACAAGGTCATCAGTGTCGACAAGCTTCGTGACGATGCGATCATGCCTTCGTTCACGCAGGACATTCTGAAGGAACGGAAACTTCAATCGCCCGTGGGACTGGTCAGGGCACAGGCGTCGAATTGATCCGGGAGGAGGCGGACCGGAGTGATGCGCCGGTCCGTCTCCGATGACGGCGTGAATGTTGGTCAGTAGGAGGAAAGCGCCGTTATGAAGGCCTATCTGGATCAGACCGCCCCCCGCGGAGCAGCAGTGGCCGAGGTTACGAGCGCGCGTGTACGAAAAAGCCCCAGGCAAACGAAGTTCCTTTTGATGTTGCTGGGGTTCGGAATCTTTTTTGGCACCTGGTATCTCGCTGTCGATGTTCTCAAGCTGCCCCGGTTTTCGAAATTGCCCGGGTTGCGGGAAGTTGTAACCGAGTGGGTCAGTCCGAATCCCGTTTATGGCATCTCGATCTTCACGGCCGAGTACTACAAGCATATCGCGGTCAGTCTCGTGCGTATCGGCATAGCCTTTATTTCCGCGACGGCTCTTGGCGTGCCGCTGGGATTGATGCTCGGCTGGTCGGAGAGGTTTCGCGAATACGTATTTCCCGTTTTTGAAACGTTGAGGCCGATCCCCATTCTGGCGTGGGTGCCGATCTCGATCATTCTGTTCAACGGCAGTGAGGTATCCGTCATTTTTCTGACCTTCATCGCGGCCTTTTTCGTCACGACCTTGAATACCATGCAGGGTGTGCGGTCGATCGATGAAACTTACATTCGTGCCGCGGCTTGTCTTGGGGCTACACCCAATCAGATATTCAGGGATGTTATCATTCCAGGTTCGCTTCCGAGCATTTTTACGGGCTTGCAAATCTCGATCGGTGTGGCCTGGTTTTCTCTTGTCGCGGCGGAAATGGTGTCCGGCGAGTATGGGCTCGGCTATCTGATCAACACGTCGTATACAAAGATCCAGTATCCGACGATCGCGATCGGCATGTTTACGTTGGGGATCGTTGGATACGTCTCCAGCAGCCTTATCCGTCTGCTGGGCAACCGGCTGATGTTGTGGCGGATGCGCGAGATCGGAGGCGCGTCGTGACGGTTTCGTTGACGGGCGCCAGCGCAATACTCAATCGCGGCTCAATTAAAATCGATGATGTCGTCAAGACATATGGCGAAGGGGCCTCGCAAGTCGTCGCGGTCGATCATTGTTCTCTCGATATTCCAGGCGGTGAAATCTGCATGATCGTTGGCCCGTCGGGATGCGGCAAAACGACATTGCTGAACGCAATTGCGGGATTCCACGATATCACTACCGGTCGCATTTCGATTGACGGAGAAGAGATTTGCGGGCCGGGCAGGCTGAAAGCGCAGCCGGGACCGGATCGTGTCGTCGTTTTTCAGAATGGAGCCTTGTTCCCCTGGAAGACAAATCTAGAAAACGTCGTCTACGGTCCGATCCGTCAGGGCGTCATGACGAAATCGGAGGCCAGAGAAAAAGCGCGCTCGCTGCTCGCGGATGTTGGCCTGAGCGGAGTTGAGGACAACTTTCCTGGCGAAATTTCCTCTGGCATGCGCCGTCGCGTGGAAATCGCGCGCGCGCTGATTAACGATCCCAAGGTGCTGCTTCTGGATGAGCCGTATCGCGCGCTTGATTCTCTGACCAAGTCGGTCATGCACGAAGCCTTGCTCGAGGTTTACTACCGTAACCGTGTCACCATCTTCTTCATCACCCATGACCTTGAAGAGGCGGTTTTCCTCGGGCATCGCGTCGTCATTTCAACGTCTCGGCCCTGCCGGCCCAAGAAAATCATTCCTATCGATATTCCGCATCCACGCGACCATACGATTGTAACGGGACGGCGGTTCCGGGAAATCATGGAGGAAACCAGCGCCTTGGTTCGGGAAGAGGCGATGGCTGCATTCCGTGCGGGCGACAAGGAGGGTTAGATATGGCAGCAGGAGGCGCCGGCATATCGATACCCAGGAGCCCATTCGCTTTTCGTCGTGCCGTGACGGCTTTGGTCCTGTGCGTTGTTCTTTGGCAGATCGGAACCCAGCTTCACAGTTGGACGGGCATCAGCGTTCCAGGCATTGGCAAATTACCATCCCCCGTCGCGGTTATGATGGCATGGGCATCGATCGTCAAAGACCCGGGTTACTGGGTAAGCTGGGCGTTGAGTTTCGCGCGCGTTCTGGGGGGATTTTCCATTGCGCTTGTGACGGCTGTTCCGCTCGGTCTGCTGCTGGGTACGAACAAGACATTTCGCGGTATCGCCTTTCCGGTATTCGAAATCATTCGCCCAATACCGCCGCTGGCTTGGGTGCCGGCCGCGATCATCTTCTGGCCGACACAGGAACTCGCAATCACGTTCATCACCTTCCTGGGTGCATTCTTCACCATCGTCATGAATGTCTTTGCCGGCGCGAGAAATATCAACGTGCGATATTTGAATGCGGCAAGGTCGCTCGGCGCCTCGCAGTTCTACATTTTCCGCCGCATCATTCTGCCGGCGACCATTCCGGCGATCATGGTCGGTGCCTCGGTGGCGATCGGGCTGACTTGGGAGGTCGTCGTTGCAGCGGAGATTATCTCGGGATCGTCCGCACTGGGTTCATCCAGCGGGGGATTGGGTCATTTTATATGGAGCTCATATCTTGGCGGCGCCTACGACAATATCCTAGTCGGCATGATCAGCATCGGTATTGCGGGATATCTGTGTAGTGCACTCGTCCGGAAAGTCGGTGAGTACATCGCGCCGTGGTCTCGCAAGCAATGAGCATCCAGATGCATGACAACGACGGGACTGAAGCTGTGAATGGTCGCGGGAAAATCGTGCTTCATCGCGTCACGAAATATTTCGGCACTGAGAAGTCGGAGAAAGCCGTTGTCGAGGATTGTAGTTTTATAATCGAACCGGGAAAGCTCAACGTTATCATTGGGCCGTCCGGTTGCGGGAAATCGACTCTTTTGAATCTCATGGCGGGCTTTGACGAGGCCGACGCGGGAACAATTACGTTCGATGGCGTTCGTATCCAGGGGCCTAGCTCCGACAGACTTGTCGTATTCCAGGAAAATGCGCTCTTCGATTGGATGAGTGCTTACGAGAACATTGTCTTCGGTCCGCACGCACGCGGATCTAGATCCGGGACAATGAAAACGAGGGCGCACTCGATTCTTGAGCGGGTCGGCTTGAGTGCCTTTCAGGACAAGTATCCGTCTCAATTATCCGGGGGCATGCAAAGGCGGGTCGAACTGGCAAGAGCGGTCATCAATGATCCGGCGGTGATGCTATTGGATGAACCGTTTCGCGGCCTGGATGCGATGACGAAGGGGCTGATGCAGGAATATTTTTTGCAATTGTACGCCGAGAATCCAAGAACCGTTGTGTTCGTGACGACCGATATCGATGAGGCCATTCTGCTGGCAGACCGTCTCATTCTTCTCTCCAATGGGCCAGCGTCATTACGTAAATGTATAAACATCGATCTTCCAAAACCCCGCACGGCTGCGCTGCTTTATGAGGAAGACCGCGCCAATGATATAAAGCGTGAAGCACTTGCGATGTTGTATGAGGAAGCCTTGAAGTCGTTTCGTAAACAGAAACGGTCTGACGACGATTTTCTAAGCGCCTATTCCGGCCGCACCAGAAGAGATACCGGGGCATAGCCATATGATCACGGACTTGGCGTGGCCTTCATGCGCGCGCGATCGTCAGAAGAAAATCCATGACCTTGTTGCACAACTCGGCCGGTTTTTCCTGCTGGACCCAATGGCCCGCGCCGTCGATGAAATGTAATTCCGCCATGCGTGTGCATGCGACGTCGCGCATCTGTTCGAGGCTGCGCGGGGACTGATAGGCACCCCAGTCGCTGTTTCCGGCGATGAACAGGGATGGCACATCGATGGTGCGGCCGGAAAACAGCGACAGGCCGGCACGCAGGCTGCCGTTCATGCGCGTGCGATACCATTGCAGGCCGCCCTGGAAACCCGTGCGCTGATATTCGCTACTATAGAATTTCAGTTCGCTCTCGGTGAGCCAGCCGCAGGCCGCGATCTGCGAAGCCGACGGCATCTCAATGGCGGAGGTCTGCGCCATGTCCTTGTCGAGATCCATGACGTAATAGGTTGGCATCTTCGCCAGCTCTTCCGCTGTCCATGACTGCAGCGGAAACGGTTTGTTGCCCGGCCAGTCGGCGCTCTTGTGGTGATAGTAGGCGCGCAGGAAATCATGAATTCCTTGTGCGCTGTTGGCCATGTCGCCATTCGCCTCGCGGGTCGAATAGTACAAATGATAATGTTTGCGCGGTCGGGACAAACGGGCAAGCTCACGGTGAATCTTGTCCTGGCCCGGCGTCAGGAGCGGCGAAGAATTCTTGTTCGCGATGGCGAAAGGCAGCGCAATCGGTGGTGCGAAAGGCGCGCTCATCATGATGACCGAGCGGAAGACATCGGGCCGGGTGAGGGCGCAGCTTGCCGCGACGTTCGAGCCGTAATCGTGACCGATCACGCAGGTCACCAATCGGTTGCCGAGCGCGGCCACCAACCACACCATGTCCGCCACCAGATTTAAAACCTGAAAAGGCGCAAGATCGTCGTCATAACCCGCAGGACATCCGGTGGTTCGTCCATATCCGCGCTGGTCCGGGGCGATGACATGATAGCCGGCCTCCGCCAGCGGCAACATAACCTTGCGCCAGGAATAGGCCAGTTCAGGAAAGCCGTGCAGCAGAAGTAGGCAAGGCCGATCAACGCTTTCAAAGCCGGCTTCCAGCACATGCATCCGCAGGCCGTTGACGTTCTCGACAAAGCGCGAGCGGATTCCGGCCGGAAGTGCACCGCTGTCCAAAGGGGGAAGTCTGGCGTCTTCCATGATGTTCGCCGCCGAGCTTACTGGAGATCGGCTGCGTGCAGCGGCATTCCCATTTTCCGCAAGATGGCCTGAAGACCATCGGTCGAAATATGACGAACTGTCGTGTTCGAACTCACAGCGATGCTGGCTGCGACACCTGCGGCTTGCCCCATTGCCATGCAGGCGGGCATGTTGCGGGTTCTGCCATGAGCGACGTGATCAGCCGAAACGCAGCGGCCAGCGACAAGCAACTGCTCGACACCCATCGGGACCATGCAGCGATAGGGAATTTCGTAAGGTTGCAGGCCCTGGAAATCGACATCTTCGCCTTTCGGGGCATGAACGTCGAAAGCCGAGACGTCGACGGCGATCGTGTCCTCGAACGAGGTTCCTTTCATCACGTCATTTGCGGTCAGGGTGTACTCGCCGTGAATATGCCGCGTCTCGCGCACGCCGAGGACCGGTGCGATTTGCGAAATACGTGATTTTTCAAATCCTGGAACTTTCTTGATCAGAAAGCGCGCATATTCGTCGATCTGCCGATAGCAATCGATCACGGCCGCGCTGAACTCAACCGGCGAAAACACATCGACATCGAGAACGCGTGTGGCGTTCACATACATCAAGCCGTTCGCGGTTTTCAGGGTGATGTTCTCGCGCGGCAGATCGATGCCGGTTTCGACCTTGTAGGCCTGAACGGTTTTGTTGAAGCCCGTGAGCCACAAACCGTAATCGAGTTTGTCATCTGTCGCCGGAATGGCCTGGGCTGGAATGTCGTCGGTGGTGCGGGCCCACCGGGCCAGCGCCGGCAAATCGACATCCGACATCGTGAAGTACATGCCGACAGGCTGCATTTTCAGGGACTCGCCATCTTCACCGGATCCCATGATGAAGGGTGCGCCGGCGGCGGCCGCGACATCGCCGTCAGCCGAGCAGTCGATCACGACCTTGGCGCCGATGAAGGAACGGCCGCCCTTGTTTTCGATCACGACGCCAATGACGGTGTTGCCTTCGAGAATGGGACGCGACACGAGTGTCTCGAACAGGATTTGAACGCCGGCGTCGGCACAAAGCCGCGTCAGCAGCATCTTCATGATTTCCGGATCGCAGGGAGAGGCGATGTTCACACCCCCCGTCTTGGTCCGCGCGACGTAATCCTCTCCGGCGGCGCCCGTCGAGCGCGCCAGATTCCACAGCTCGAGCGGAAGCCCGCCGACCATCGAGCCCGATGGTTTGGTGTTGAGTCCGAGGGTCAGGTTCCCGCCGAGCGAGCCGAAACGTTCGATCAGCACGACGCTTTTTCCTTGCCGCGCTGCGGCAACCGCCGCAAGCGGACCGGTCGTTCCGCCGCCGACCACCACGATATCGACATTCATGAGGACGGGAATCTGCCGTGCCGGCTCTTCGATATGTCGCATCTTGTCTCTCCTTGTTCCGCTCCCGGCGCGATTTGGCCGCATCCGATTTTTTTGAGCCCGCTTGACTCTCGATTTTTTTGCGTAGACTGTGTGTATACGCAAAGTATGCATAAAGTCGTTCAAGATGCAAAAGTCAAATGGTCTGGCTACGAAGGATTACCTCAAAATGCGCGAAGCCATTTTGAGCGGGAAGCATCTGCCCGGCGAAGCCTTGTATGAGGTCCACCTCGCGGAGCGGTTCGGCATGAGCCGCACCCCGGTGCGTGAGGCCTTGCAGGTTCTGGCGCGTGAAGGTTTTGTCGATGCGCTGCCCGGCCGCGGCTTTCTTGTGCCCCGCTGGTCGCATCAGGACGTGCGCGAACTCTATGAATTGCGTGAGAGTCTCGAAGGGTTTGCCACCGCCTGCGCCGCGAAGAACATTACCCCGGCCGAGATCGCCGAACTCGAAGCTCTTCACACCGGATATGTCGAAGCCACCGATTGGGAAGTGCTGGTCCAGCTTGGCGATCAGTTCCACAATAAAATCGTGGCGTTCGGCCGCAACAAGCGTCTGACGAAAATTCTGGATTCGCTCAAGGCCCAGATCAGCATGACGCGTGTCAGCCAGCTCCGCGATCTTCAGGGCCGGCGCGATGAATCGACGCGCGAACATCGTGCGATCCTGGATGCCATCGTCAAGCGCGATGGTGATCTGGCCGAGCGCAATGCCCGTTTTCACATCCGCTCCTCTTACGAGAGCACGCTGCTCGCGTTCCGGTTGGGAGCCGATTGATCAAGACATCGAATACGAGCAAACGAAGAACAACAACGAGGGCATAGCCCCGAAGACAGGGAGAGTAACATGGGTGAACAAGCCGCGATCCGGCTGCAGGCCGGCGAAGTCGTTGAACCGGCACGCGTGACCCCGGTGGTCCGCGAAGTCGATGTGCTGGTGTGCGGCGGCGGTGTGTCGGGCGTCGGCGCGGCGCTCGGGGCCGCAAGAAGCGGCGCGAAAACCATGGTGATCGAGCGCAACGCATTTCTCGGCGGTGCGGCGACCGCCGTCATCATGAATACCTGGAACGTGCCGCTGGCGAAAATGACCGGCGTCGCGAAGGAAATCGCGCAGACATTGGCCGCGCGTGGTGCCGGTGTCATCACAGGCCCGACCTTTCCGTTCGATCCCGAGGCATTCAAGGAACTGGCAACCGAGTTGATGAATGCCGCGTCGGTCGAGATCCTCACCTACACGTGGGTGGTCGAGCCGATCATGGACGGCAACAAGATTCGCGGCGTCATCGTTCAGAACAAATCAGGCCGTCAGGCCATCCTCGCCAAGACCGTCGTCGACTGCACCGGCGACGCCGACATCGCGTCCGCCGCCGGCGCCGAATTCGTCAAGGGCCGTGAAAAAGACGAAAAGATGCGGCCGATGAGCGTGCTGTTCCGGCTCGGTGGCGTGGACATCAAGCGCGCGGTTGAATACTGCAAACGCGACCCGAAGAATTTCACCGCCGATCCGAATTTCCACATTCTGGATCTGGACAACGGCCTCGTCCGGATGTCCGGCTTTTTCGACATCGTCGATAAAGCGCGGACGAATGGCGAGTTGCCGGACGAAATCCATTACATCCGTTTTGAGGGTATCAGCGTCGATCGCGGCGTCGTCACCGTCAACAACTCCCGTGTCTACAATGTCGACGGCACCAATGCGTGGGATCTGACGCGCGCCGATATGGAGGCGCGTTCGCAAAACCGCAAATTGTTTGCCGTCATCAAGAAAAGCATTCCTGGCTTTGAGAATTCATACGTTCTGGATTCATCACCCACGGTTGGCGTGCGCGAGACCCGCCGCGTGCGCGGCCCACATCTTCTTCAGCAGGAAGACATGATGGCGCTGGCGACCTATCCCGACAGCGTGGCGCGCATCTGGCGCCACATGGCTGCCGGGCGCGACTGGCACAAGGCCGATGGCGGCGAGGGCGCACCGAACGATGCGGTGTATCGCACCGGCACGACAAGCCTGACCTGGTTCGAGATTCCGTTTGGCGTGCTTGTGCCGAACCGCGTCGAGGGCATGACCATCGGCGGACGGGCCTTGTCGGCAACCCATGACGCCGACATGTGGTCGCGTGCGCAATATTGCTGTCTTGTCACGGGACAGGTCGCGGGCGCCGCCGCCGCGCTTGCATCTGAAAATGGAATCTCGCCATCCAAACTCGACATCCGCCTGCTTCAGCAAAGACTGGCAGCCGCGGGCATTGATGTTGGCGATACAACAAGCGTCACGGAGAAAGCACTCGCCTGACGCCGTCAATCTTTAACCACCACGACTGAAGTCAAAAGAAAAAATGACACAGACGGCAAACAAGAAATCTCGGAGAGGAAACAGCCATGAGTATCTTTCGCAAGATAGCAGTTGTCGCTTTGGGTCTCACCTGTGGTCTAGCGTTCGCCAGATCGTCGGGTGCGGGTCCGGTTGCCAATATTGAGAAACCGCAGCTTCAAATCGGTGTTGGCAGCAAGAACGGGTTCTTTTTCCTGCCGACGATGGTCGCCGAGGGTCTCGGCTACTACAAGGACGAGGGTCTGAGCGTTGAAATCGTCGATCTGGGTTCGGGCGGTAAGGCGCTCGAGGCGCTGGTCGGCGGCAGTGTCGACATGATCAGCGGCGCTTACGACCACGTCGTTCAACTGCGTGCCAAGGGCGTCGCCCTGCAGGGTTTTGTGTTGCAGGCGCGGCTTTGCGACTACGCGGTCGGTTTGACCAAGGAGAAAGCCGCGACCTACAAATCGCCGCAGGACTTGCGCGGCATGAAACTTGGCATTTCCTCGCCGGGTTCTGGCAGCGACATGTTCCTGAAACTGTTCCTGGCGAAACACGGGATCAAGGCCAGCGATGTGCCGACGGTCGCCGTCGGTCTCGGTCCGACTGCCGTCGCGGCGATCCGTGCCGGTCAGCTTGATGGCATCGCTAACAACGATCCAGTGCTGGGTATCCTTGAACAGGCCGGCGACATCAAGATCATCGCCGACGGGCGCCACGATGAAGGTTCAAAAGACGTCTATGGAGCGGCCTATCCTTGCGCCGCAATGATCGCCAGCGAAGACTTCATCAAGAAGAATCCGAACACGACACAGGCGTTTACCAATGCAATGGTGCGAACGCTGAATTGGATGGCCAAGGCCAAGCCGGAAGAGGTTATCGCCGTGATGCCGAAGCAGTTCTCGCAGCCTGATCCGGAGGTCACCCGCAAGATTCTGGTCAGCCTCAAGGACACCTATTCGGCAGACGGCATCTTCCCGGACAACAGTGGAGATTTGGCGTATGCGGCGCTCGGACCCTACGTGCCGAATCTCGAGGCGGCCAAGCCCGATCTCGCCAAGACCTTCACCAACAAGTTCGTGAAAGCGGTCGCCCCGAAAAGCAACTGACGTTGCGATGTAAAAGTATGGTGAGGGACCATGGGTATCGCGGAAGTGGGCATGATGACCGATGCCAGGCCGATAGTTGAGGTGCCGGCGGTCACGTTCAAGAACGTGACCTGCCGGTTCGCCAGCACTGCGCGCAAGGCAGGGCAGGGCGGCCAGATCTATACCGCGGTGAATAAGGTCTCCCTCGACGTGATGGACGGAGAATTCGTCTCGGTCGTCGGTCCGACGGGATGCGGAAAGTCGACACTCCTTAATGTCGCAGCTGGTCTGCTGTGTCCGAGCGAAGGCGAGATCGAGATTTTCGGTAAGCCTTTGCGCGGCATAAATAGCAGCGCCGGTTACATGTTCCAGGCGGAATCGCTCATGGCGTGGCGTTCCGCGCTTGGCAACGTCATGGTCGGTCTGGAATACCGGGGCGTCGACGCATCGACGGCGCATGAGCGTGCGATGGAATGGCTGAAGAAAGTCGGTCTTGCCGGTTTCGAGGACCGTTATCCGCATCAGTTGTCCGGTGGCATGCGCAAGCGCGTGTCGCTGGCGCAGATGCTCGTGCTCGATCCGAAAATCGTGCTGCTCGACGAGCCGTTCAGCGCGCTCGATGCCCAAACCCGCGTGCTGATGGAAAACGAACTGCTGGCGCTTTGGGCGGCCAACAGAAAGTCAGTGCTGTTCATCACCCACGACCTTGAGGAAGCGATCTCGATGTCGGACCGTGTGGTGGTCCTGTCAGCCGGACCTGGTACGCATCCCATTGCCGAGTTCAAGATCGATCTGCCGCGCCCGCGCGACGTATCCGAAATCAGGCACACCCGGCAATTCATGGAACTGCACCGTGAGATCTGGGACGTCATGAAAGAAGAGGTTTTGAAGGGCTATGCTCAAAGCAAACGCGGATAATCGGACGATCGGTCTCGCCGCGCGCTCCGGCGGCACGCTTCGCATCTTTCAGGTTCTACTGTTCGTCGGCATTCTCCTTCTCTGGTACGGGCTCACCAAGAGCGGAATCCTGCCGAAGTTCTTCTTTGGCGAGCCCATTGCGGTGTTTCGCTGCGTGATCGACTGGGTGCTGTCGGGCGAGATTTTCTATCATCTCGGCATCACGTTGCTTGAGACGATCTTTGGATTCCTGATCGGTGCGGGTCTGGCGCTGGTCTGCGGGTTGTGGTTCGCGCTCAGCCCGACCGCTTCGGCGCTGTCCGATCCCTACATCAAGGCGCTCAATGCCATGCCGCGCGTGATCCTCGCGCCGATCTTCTCGCTGTGGTTCGGTCTTGGAATCTGGTCGAAAGTCGCGCTCGGTGTCACGCTGGTTTTCTTCGTCGTGTTTTTCAATGTCTATCAGGGCATTCGCGAGGTCAGCCCTGTCGTGCTTGCGAACGCACGCATGCTCGGCGCCAGCAAAAAGCAGCTCCTACGGACTGTCTATCTGCCCTCGGCGACAAGCTGGGTTTTTTCAAGCCTTCATACGTCCGTCGGCATGGCATTCGTCGGCGCCGTGGTCGGCGAATATCTCGGCTCATCTGCCGGTGTCGGCTATCTGATCCTGCAGGCCGAGGGCGTTTTCGACGTGAATACCGTGTTCGCAGGCATTATGGTGCTGACCATTTCCGCGCTGCTTCTCGACGGTGTTGTCAGCATCGTCGAAACCCGGCTGCTCAAGTGGCAGCCCGGCTAGTTGCTGAAAGTTTCCCGGCTATCTTGCAGGTGGTTGCCGTTAAGGCCGGCCAGGGCGAATCGGTCTACTGCCATTTGACGCCTGCATGAAATTTTGGCGGGGCTGATTCTGATGGGGAATCGAGTCGTAAACGACTCCTGAATCCGCCGGAAAATTTGTCCAAATATCGGCCGGGACTCCGCGGCGCGAATCTCCGAATTTTGCGGTATGGCAAAAGGCGCACTCAGGATCGATCTGGCGGTGGGCATGGTGCTGGTTTTTGCCTGCGGCCTTAACTGGCTGGCATTGACCTGGTGCCGCTGAGCCGGTCCGGCTTTGGGTGGCTCTCCCAGGACCATCATTTTTCGCGTCGCACCAGGTTGAAGCTCCATGCCCCGGCCCTGTCATTCGTCCGTTATAAGGTGTGTCCTGCACTTGGCCTGGCGATTTCCGGCCCGGCCCGATATCCCCCGGAAATGAGTGATCGGCCGAAAAGCCTCCCGGAATCCGCCTGAAATAGCCCCGTATCGCCGTGGAACGAGGGGGTGCCGTCTTGCGTTCTAAATCTGATGTGCTACTGATATGTCAGATACAGCAATACCGAGGGAGGTCCGCAATGGAGCTTGCAGCAACACACATGACCGAACGGCAGCGTAAATACCGGGAAAATTACCGGGAGCGCGTCGCCGGCTGGTACAACGGATGGCTTCATATCGTGCTGATCTACACGATCGGCGTCACCGCCCTATACGTTTACCTGGCCAACATTCACGACGTGGCCTGGTGGGAATATCTCACCGTGCCGGTCGTTTTCCTGATCGCCAATTTCTTTGAGTGGGCGGTGCACCGCTACGTCATGCACCGGCCCTCGAACGTGCCACTGATGCGCGCGGTCTATAGCCGCCACACCCTGATGCATCATCAGTTCTTCACCGAGGAGGAGATGCGGTTCGCCGACCATCACGACTGGCGCGTGACCTTCTTCCCGCCTTACGCACTCGTCGTGTTCACGCTGATGTCGATCCCGTTCGCCATCATCGGCGGCCTGCTGATCTCGCCGAACGTGGGATGGCTGCTCATCACCACCACGACATCGATGTACCTGATTTACGAGTTCATGCACTTCTGCTGTCACGTCGATGAAAACTGGTTCGTGCGCAACATGCCGTTCGTCAACACCATCCGCCGGCATCACACCGCCCATCACAACCAGTCCATCATGATGGAGCGGAACATGAATCTCACGTTCCCGGTCATGGACTATCTGCTCGGCACTTCCGATCTCAATCGTGGTCTGCTGGGTCATATCTTCAACGGTTACGAGACGAAGTACGTGAAAACCGACATGCGGCGGACATCGAAAACGCCGCGCGTGGTGCATACGGCTGTTCCGGCGGAATGAAATGGCGAAGGACCGGGCGTGATTGTCCGGTTCTTCCGTTTCGTTCAAACGCTGATTGGAGGGATCCATGACTCAAATCGAACCGAACGTGCCCGCGCTTCTGTGGTTTGTTCTGCTCTGGAGTGTCTGCTGTCTTGGATTCTTCCAGCTTGCAGGCATGTATCCGATTGGCAGGCAGCAGGAAAATGCACCGGGAAGATCAACGCTGTTCGTTCTCGCGAATACGGTATTGTGGCTGGCCCTGATGGCCGGCACGTTGATGTTCGCGTATGCGCAGCTTCGCTGGACAACAACAGTCGTCGTCGGAGGAATTCTGTTCCTGTTCATCCCCGAGGCGTTTCAGGCTCTTCCCGGACGCTGGAAGGATGGAAGGCCGGGTCTGGCGGCGGCAGCCATTATAATGGCCGCTGCGTTGGGACTGCTGGCGTCCTTCGATGGCCCCTTGATCCGTTCGCTGTTGACGTAGCGGCCATCGTTGCAACCAGAAGAATATTCGACAGGAGAGGACAATGCCCCATCGCGTGAAGTTTCTGCTCTCACTGGCCTGTCTGCTGACAGCCGCCGGCGGTTACATTTTCATGGTTCACATCGGACAAAAAGGACCGAGCTACGCCGTGGTATTCTTAGGTCTGTTCGCGACCATGGCGATGTGGGTGTTCCCCGAGGTGATGAAGAAAAACGCGACGTCACTGAAGTGACGCAGGCTAAATAAGAAGAAACTATCGGCGCCCATGAAGCGTCGCCATAGTAGTTGTCTGGGAGGAACGAATGAAAACCTATACCGGGGACCGTACGATCGACGGCATTGCCGTTCAGGTCGATGGAAAGCCGCTTTCGCCATATTACGACCAGCTTCGCTTGACCGAGTATGGCTTCGAATGGAGCTATGAAGGTCCGGAGCCGTCGCAACTGGCATTCGCGCTATTGTTCGATCATTTGAATGACATCGTCACGGCGAAGAGCCTGTACGAGCCTTTCATGGAACGCGTCGTCGCCAATTTCGACAATGAGTGGCAAATGACGAGCGCCGATATCGAAGCGGCCATTGCAGCGCTGCGCGCAAATCGTGCGGCCTGACGCGCACTCAGCCGGAAAGCGTTCGTAAAATGGGATTGAACTACCGTGCGGCGGTGCTGCGCCAGAGCGGAGCACCGCTCACGATCGAGCAGGTTTCACGCCGTGCGCCTGCGCCTGGCGATGTTGTCGTCATGGTTCGCGCGGCCGGCCTTTGCCATACCGACCTCGAAGTGATCGACGGCTCGCTGCGCTATCCGTTGCCGATGATTTTGGGGCACGAGGCGTCAGGCGTTGTGGAAGAGATCGGCTCCGAGGTGCGTCATGTGCGTGTCGGAGATCACGTTATCCTGTCGTGGAATCCGCATTGCGGCCATTGCTTTCACTGTGATCGCGATCAGCCGATCCTGTGCGAAACCTATCTCGGTGAGGGACCGAAGGGTCTTCATTTCGACGGGCAATCCAAGGCAGAGCTTCAAGGCGGTGAAGCGCTTACGCATTTGATGTTTCTCGGCGCCTTCGCCGAAATCTGTGTCGTGCCGGAGCAGCAGGCCATCGTTGTGCCAAAGGACATTCCGTTCGACCGGTCCTGCCTGATCGGCTGCGGTGTGATGACGGGTGTCGGCGCGGCCTTGAATATCGCTGATATCAAATACGGCGATACAGTCATGGTGATTGGATGCGGGGCTGTCGGTCTTGCGGCCGTGCAGGGGGCACGAATGGCTGGCGCGGGGGCGGTCATCGCAGTCGATCTCGATGACAAAAAGCTGACATTGGCGACAACGCTCGGCGCGACGCAGACCATCAACGCAAGCCGTGAAGATCCGGTTGACGTCGTGAAGGCCGCCACGAATGGACGCGGTGCGGATGTGGTGCTGGAATCGGCGGGTCATCCTATTGCGTTCCGGCAGACCACGGAGGCGGTACGCGTTGGCGGCCAGGTGATCTGGCTTGGCAAGATCGACGTGACAAAGGATGTCGGCTTCCGGTGGGGATCGCTGATGGGCGAAAATCGCCTGCGGCGATCGAGGTCTGGCGGTGCAGGGCCGCGCCGCGACTTTCCTTTGCTGGCGCAGGCCTATCTCGATGGAAAGCTCAAGCTGGATGAACTGATCACCGGCCGCATGCCGCTCGACAAGATCAATCAGGGCTTCGACGATCTGAGGGCAGGAAAGTCGATCCGCACCGTGCTTGAGTTCTGAGTCTTCAGAGCGTCGAGCGCGCGAAACTTTCGATATATCCAACCAGTTTGTCGGATGCTGCACCCGCCTTGTCCGGATTGCGTGCCGCAATCGCTTCCGCGACGTTCGCATGCAGCCGGGCTGCCAAGGGCAGGTCGGCGGCCTGTTTATAGTGCTGATACCAGAAGCGGCGCGACAAACCGTTCATCAGCCCTATGGAGCGGTTGGCAAACTCGTTGCGGGCCGCAAGTGACACCAGCGTGTTGAACCGCTGGTCCAGCCGCATGAACAGGATGTCGTCATTATTTTCCGCTGCGCGGCGCATGCCGGCAGCGATCTCCACAAACTGTGCCCGTTCTTCGTCTGTCGCCCGTTCAGCGGCGCCACGCGCCATCAGCCGCTCGAGTTCGCGGCGCACTTCCAGCAGACGCAATTGCGCCCGCAGATCGATATCGGAGACCAGCACGCCGCGGCGGGGAAGGATATTGACCAGACCGTCGCGCGACAGCCGTTGCAGGGCTTCGCGGATCGGCGTTCGTCCGATCGCCAGACGATCCGCGAGCACCAGCTCGGACAGAACAGTTCCGGGGGGCAATTGCAGTGTGACGATCAGCTCTTCGATCTGGGCGTAAGCCTTGTCGGTCAGGGTAATATCGCCCTCGAGCGACATCGACACGCTTCTGGCCCGCCGCTTGGCCGATGGCCCGGCTGTCGACCCCGCGCGCTTCGGGAGCTTGTTCTTTTTCGGAACAGTGACCGGCGAGGCGGCTTTCTTCTTGTTTTCAGCCATCGAGACCCTTGATGCGCACTTTTCAAATCATTGATGCACGACAGATATGTCATCACCGGACAAGCGGCAACAGCCCGTGGAGAGCTGCATCGATAGAATCATTCATAACTTGGGAAGTATGCACCCCTGTTCAATTGACGGGAGGGATGCATTCGTCATCCCTCCCGCAATCGGGGCCTTAGTGCGAAATGCTCTCTAGGGTTCGGCCCTTCGTTTCCTCACCCAGGATCAGCACCGCCAGTGCGGCAATCACAAACGCGCCCGCGCCGAGGGCAAAAACGCCGGTCTGCCCCATTGTCGGCAAGATCACACCGATCACATAGGGACCGATCAGCGATCCGATGCGCCCAAACGCGGAGGCAAAGCCGGTGCCGGTTGCCCGCACCGCCGTGGGATAGAGCTCCGGCGTATAAGCGTAGAGCGCCGACCACATGCCGAACAGGAAGAACTGCATGCACAGCCCTGCCACGATCAGTTGGGTCTGATCGGTCGCGCCGCCGTAGAAGTAGCATGCCGTCGCGCCGCCCAGCAGGTTGAGCACGAGCGTGCCCTTGCGTCCCCATGCCTCAACGAGCCATGCGGAGAACAGGAAGCCCGGAATGCCGGCCAGCGAAATCATGATTGTGTAGAAAACCGACTTCGTCACCGGGAAGCCCTTGGCTTGCAGGAGTGCTCCGAGCCAGGTCGTCAGACCATAGAAGCCGATCAATGCAAAGAACCACAATGTCCACAACATGGTCGTGCGCTTGGCATAAATTCCCGAGAACAGCGTTCCGATGCCGATGCTGCCGGATGTTACGACCGCCTGCGGTATGACCGGCGGCAGTTTCTTTCCGTCCAGCCGTTCGGATACCTTCTTTTCGATGCACTGCATGACTGATTCTGCACGATCCGAATGACCGTGCGAAGCAAGCCATCGCGGCGACTCCGGAACGTAACGACGAACGATCAATACGAAGATCGCAGGAATGGCCTGCAGGATAAACACCATGTGCCAGTCGGCGATTTGAAGCACCACATAGGTCAGCAATCCCGAGGCAATGAAACCAATGGGCCAGAAGCCTTCGAGATAGGCGATATATCTGCCGCGATTCTTGGCCGGCATGATTTCGGATACCATCGATTGGGCCACTGGAAATTCCATGCCCATGCCGAATCCGAGCAGCAGACGGGATGCACCCAGCATGGTTGCGGTGGTTGAGAGGCCGCAGAACAGGCTACCCAGTCCCCAGAAGATCATGCTGACCTGGAACACACGGCTGCGGCCGAAACGGTCGGCCAGGAGGCCGGCGGATGCGGCGCCCAGAAACATGCCGAGGAAACTCATGCTCGATAGCAAACCCGCCTCGGCGGTGGAAAGCTGAAACGTCTGCTTGATTGAACCAAGGACAAAAGTGAGCGCCCCCAGATCCATGCTGTCGAAGAACCACGCGGTCGCAATGATCGCGAAGATCCCCTTTTGATATGATGTCAGTGGTAGCCGCTCGAGACGGCCCGCGATATCGGCGACCTGTGCGGCCTGTGCCGTGCGTGTGGCCTTGGCCGAAGCCAGTAGTCCAGCATCTTTCGATGCATCCAAAGCAGTCATGGTGTCCTCCCCTGAGTTTGACCCGGGCGTTCTTGATGCCGCTCCGGACTGCCTCGAAATGTCATATCAACAGGGGGTGGTCTGTCAATCGATCATTGATATATCACTTGCATGGAACAAGTATTTCATGTGTTGCGGCGGCATGCTGCAGCGCAAATCGGCGCGGCAGGAGGCCAAAGGCGCCTCGCAGAAGAAATTACGGGAGGAGATTGGGACGCAGCGACCCGGTTCGGCGTCGCGATTTGTCAGCCGGGAATCATTTCTTCTCGGCAGGGTCGCGGTGGATCGGATCGATCCAAAGAACCGTTTCCGGCCTTTCGACCGGTTCAATATCCAGATTGATGGCAATGGCCTCGCCATCGCTGCGCACGAGCACGCATTCGAGAATCTGATCCGGGCTGGCGTTGATTTCCTGATGCGGCACGTAAGGCGGAATGAAAATAAAATCGCCCGGGTTGGCTTCAGCCGTGAACTGCAGATGTTCGCCCCAGCGCATGCGTGCCTTGCCGCTTACGACATAGATGATGCTTTCGAGATGGCCGTGATGATGCGCGCCTGTTTTCGCATCGGGTTTGATGGTGACGGTTCCTGCCCAGAGCTTTTGCGCGCCGACGCGTGCGAAATTGATCGCCGCTTTCCTGTCCATGCCGGCGGTTGACGGAACGTTCGGATCGAGCTGGTTGCCGGGGATCACGCGCACCCCGTCATTCTTCCAGCGAGTGTCCCCATGCTCATGGGCATGATCGTGATGGTCGGAATGATCGGGCATGATTTTACTTTTCCAGTCGGTTGGGCGGCATTCTCGTTAGCCGCCTGTGACGGCCAATACGGCTTCCTTGATTTTCGTCACGGCGTAATTCTCGATCTTGTCGAGTTCGACATGCGGCACATTCGGCGCCCCTTCCGCGACGACAATGCGACAAGTGCTGCCGGGTCCGGTGGGGCCGGCGCAGACCCCGAGCTGGCCGGTCAGCTTGGCCTGGCCTGCCGCGGCGAGCGCGGCGCCTTCTTCGTGGCGCACGCGGATCCACTCGATCTTGCTTCGTCTGACAGCATCCCCCAGCGGATTGAGCGAGTCGCCGATCAGTCCGAATATCTGCTTGACGCCAACCTGTTCGAGCACACCGACCAGTAATTCCGCCACGGTCTTCGACATTCGTCTCTCCCGCTACCTGCTGATTAAGCCGTATCGCTCAAGTGAGGAAACCAGATTAGCGTTTCGCCATCGTTTCTGCGAACGGGAAGTTTCAGAAAATTGAAATTACAAATCGGCGATCCGGTTCATCTCACGACAATATGATGCCAGTGACTCGGATGCTCGACATGCGCTGTTACCTTGCCGGGCGCGCAATGCATTCAATTCATTCGCGGGGCAGCAGCTTCAGGTACGCATCCTTGGACGGTGTCAGATGCTTGCGGCACAGGTCGATCAGCGTCGGCCGGTCGCAGGCCTCGATCGCGACGATCATCGCCCGGTGTTCGTCGCGGGCGCGCAGCATGTAGCGGCGCTGGTTGAGCGAATGAAACCGGATCACATGCGCGCGGTGCGAGTAATCGTTGATCGCCGCCGTCAGATACGGGTTGCCGCAATTGGCGAACAGTGCCCAGTGAAAGGCTATGTTTTGGCGGAACACCCGCTTCAGGTCGCCTTTACGCACCGCGTCTTCATGCAGTCCTTGAATTTTCCGCAATTCGTCCAGCGCCGCCTCCGGCAGCGGCATCGGGATCAGACCGGCTGCGGTGGTCTCCAGCATGTCGCGCATTTCGTACAGATGTTGCACCGCCTCGGCGGTATAGGAGCGGACCTGTGCGCCGCGATTCGGCACGCGCTCGATCACGCCCATCCGTTCCAGATCCAGCAGCGCCTGACGGATCACATGGCGCTTGGCGCCGAACCGCTCCATCAGTTCGTCTTCGATCAGGCGCTCGCGTGGATGCAGCCGGCCCAGAACGATATCTTCTTCGATGCGTTCGACCACGCCTGTGACAGACGCCAGCCGTTTTGCTGTCGTGGAGGGTGGTTTTGCATCTTTCGCGGCGAGGCGGGCCATAGCGGCGTCACGTATCCTTCATTATGAGGAGCGGCATCGGGTTACAGGCGCACTTGCTCATGCGGCAATTTAGTTATCAATAATATTGTTGACAAGCGGACAGGCGCACAGGACGTTACCGCCCGGGAAATTAATGAGCCGGAAACCAACGGCCAAAAGGCAATCGTCCCAGGGAGACACCATGTTGAAACGCGCTATCGCTGTCGCGGGCGTCATCGCGATCTCTGCCGCCACCAGTCCATCCGCATTCGCGCAATCTGCCGGCAGTTCGCTGGAGAAGATTGTCGCCAGCAAGACCTTCGCGATTGCTTATCGCGAGGAATCCGTCCCGTTCTCCTTCATCGACTCCAGCGGCACCCCCAAGGGTTACGCCATCGACATCTGTCTGAAGATCGCCGAGGCGATCAAGGCCGAGTACAAGCTCGACAAGATCGACATCAAATATGTCCCGATCACCCCGCAGACCCGTATTCCGGTGATCGCCAACGGCACGGCCAACGCGGAATGTTCGTCCACCACCATTACCACCGGCCGCATGAAGCAGGTCGAGTTCCTCACTCCAGACTTCATCACCGGCACAAAACTTCTGGTGCGCAAGGGTTCGGGCATCACCAAGATCGAAGACCTTGATGGCGGCAAGACATTGCTGGCACTGGCCGGAACCACCAATGAGAAGGCCGCGCTGGCCGAAATCGAAAAGCGCAAGCTCAAGGTCAATGTCGTCAAGGTGAAGGATCATCCGCAGGCGCTGCTCAATCTCGAACAGGGCCGCGCCGACGCCTACACCTCGAACGACGTGGTGCTGTACGGCATCCGCACCATGGCGAAGAACCCAGACGACTATGAAGTCGTCGGCCCGTTTTATTCCTACGATCCGTTCTCCATCATGATTCCGAAGAATGACACCGAGCTGCGTGCGATCGGTCTCAGGGTGATGTCGAACCTCTACACCTCGGGCGAGATTTTCGAGATGTACAAGAAATGGTTCGACCCGGGTCCGACCAATATCAATCTGCCGATGAACGACGATCTCAAGAACGCACTGCGGCTGAATGCCTTTGCAGACTGACTCGCTCATCTAATAAGTGCTTGGGAGTTAAGGTCGTGGGGAAGCAGGGATGAATTATTCCTGGGACTGGGGAATGCTGTTTCGCGATCCCTATGCCGGCTGGATCGTCTCCGGCTTTACCACGACCTGCATTCTGGCGATCTACGCCTGGCTGATTGCGTTTTCGCTTGGCTCGGTGATCGGTGTTCTGCGGACTCTTGATAACAAGATCTTGCGAACCATCGGCACCGTCTATGTCGAAATCTTCCG
The DNA here is from genome assembly GCA_019747015.1 of Xanthobacteraceae bacterium. Classification (GTDB taxonomy): domain Bacteria; phylum Pseudomonadota; class Alphaproteobacteria; order Rhizobiales; family Xanthobacteraceae; genus Afipia. Next base: position 12,498 of record JAIERI010000028.1, on the reverse strand, counting down.
CAATATTCCGCTGCTGGCGCAGATGTTCCTCTGGTACTTCGTTATTCCCGAACTCCTGCCGGCCGACGCGCAGCGTTACGTCAAGCGCGAGATGCCGGATCCGCAATTCTGGACGGCTGTGGTGGCACTTGGATTTTATACAGCCTCGCGCGTCGCCGAACAGGTTCGCTCGGGCATCCAGTCGATCCCGCGCGGGCAGGGCGCAGCAGCGCTGGCGATGGGGTTCACACAAGCGCAGGTCTATCGCTACGTGTTGCTGCCGATCGGCTACCGCACGGTGATCCCGTCGCTGACCAATGATTTTCTCGGCGTATTCAAGAACTCGTCGCTGGCGTTGACGCTCGGCGTGATGGAATTGACCGCGGCGGCGCGGCAGATCGAGGAATACACCTTTCAGTCGTTCGAGCCGTTCGCGGCCGCGACCGTACTCTATTCCTGCGTCACGCTGTGCGTCATCGTCCTGATGCGCTTCCTTGAACGCAAGACCCGAATTGCCGGTACTGCCTTCGCGGGGGGGCGCTGATGCATTTCGATTTCAACGTCCTTCTGCAGCACAAGGAGCTATTGCTCCACGGCCTTCTGATCAGCTTCCAGCTGACGCTGATCGCCATCGCGGGCGGCATGTTTCTGGGGACGTGTCTGGCGCTAATGCGGATGTCCAGTGTGTGGATCGTCGCGGCGCTGGCGGGCAGCTATGTCAACTTCCTGCGCTCGCTGCCGCTGATTCTGGTGATCTTCTGGTTCTATGTGCTGACGCCGAAAATCGTCGGTCATCCGATCGACGCCTACTCGTCGGTGCTGATCGCTTTCATCCTGTTCGAGGCGGCTTATTATTGCGAGATCATCCGCGCCGGTATCTCCAGCGTCAAACGCGGGCAGGTGCAGGCCGGCCTCGCGATGGGCTTCACCCATCTTAATATGATGCGCCATGTCGTGTTGCCGCAGGCGTTCCGCAACATGCTGCCGGTGCTGCTGACGCAGGCGATCATCATGTTTCAGGATACCTCCATCGTCTACATCGTCGGCGTCCGCGACTTCCTTACCACCGCCGACGTGATCGCCAACAGCACCAACCGGCCGATCGAGTTGTACACCACGGTCGCGGTGACCTTTTTGGTGATCTGTTTCACCGCCTCGCGGCTCGTGAGCAGGTTGCAGCGGAGATATGCGATATGATCGAGATGAGCCATGTCAGCAAGTGGTACAGTGCCTTTCGGGTGCTGGACGATTGCTCTCTCACGATTCGCAGGGGTGAGGTTGTCGTCATCTGCGGCCCGTCCGGCTCCGGCAAGAGTACTTTGATCAAATGCATGAACGGGCTTGAAACGTTTCAGAAAGGCGAAGTCTTCGTCGACGGCATCTCGGTCGGTGCCAGGAGTACCGATCTGCCGAAGCTGCGCTCGCGGATCGGCATGGTGTTCCAGAATTTCGAATTGTTTCCGCACATGACGGTGCTGAAAAACATCGCGCTGCCGCAGATCAAGATTTTGAACCGCAGTCGCACCGAGGCCGAAACCCGCGCCGACAAGCTGCTCGACCGGATGGGCCTGAAGGTGCAGGCACAGAAATTCCCCGCGCAATTGTCGGGCGGCCAGCAGCAGCGCGTGGCGATTGCCCGCGCGCTGGCCATGGATCCGGTGGCGATGCTGTTCGACGAGCCGACATCGGCGCTCGATCCGGAGATGATCAACGAGGTTCTGGATGTGATGGTGGCGCTGGCGCAAGAAGGCATGACGATGGCGGTGGTGACCCACGAAATGGGATTCGCCCGCCGCGTCGCCAACCGTATCGTGTTCATGGATCAGGGCGCCATCGTCGAGGACGCGGCCAAGGACGAATTCTTTGGAACGCCGCGCAGCGATCGCGCGCAGCAGTTCCTGTCCAAGATCCTGCAGCATTGAGAGACGCCGTGCCGGATCAAGTTCACATTCTCAGCATGGGGCAGATGATGCCCGCGGTCGATGCGGCCCTGGCGCAGGACTTTGTCGTGTATCAGGCTGGCTCCGAAAATCTTGCGTCGGTCGTTTCGCAGTTCGGCGGCGTGATCCGCGGCATTGCGACGCGCGGGCGGCAAAGGACCGATGCGGCGCTGATCGCCGCTCTGCCGAAGCTGGAAGTCATCTCGAATTTCGGTGTCGGCTATGACTCCATTGATCTCGCGGCGGCGATGGCGCGGGGCATCATCGTCACCAACACGCCGGATGTGCTCAATGAAGAGGTCGCGGATTTCACCGTCGGTCTTGTTCTCTCTACGATCCGCGAATTGCCGCAGGCCGACCGATTTCTGCGCGACGGTAAATGGCTGAAGGGTGCTTACCCGTTGACGCAGACCTTGCGCGACCGGACCATCGGCATGGTTGGCATGGGCCGTATCGGCCGCGCCATCGCCAAGCGTATCGCCGCTTTCGGCGTGCCGATCGTTTATCATTCACGCAAGCCGCAGGATGGCGTCGATTACCGGCACTATCCCGATCTGAAAACGATGGCGAGCGATGTCGATACCCTGATTGCCGTTGTGCCGGGTGGTGCGGCCACAAAGCATATGATCGATGCCGGGATTTTCGCAGCATTGGGGCCGCGCGGTATCCTTATCAATGTCGCGCGCGGCTCGGTCGTCGACCAGAATGCGCTGATCGATGCGTTACGCGATGGCATCATTCACGGCGCTGGATTAGATGTGTTTGCCGACGAACCGAATGTACCGCTCGCGCTATTGGTACTGCCCAATGTCGTATTGGTGCCGCATATCGGCTCGGGTACGCATCATACCCGCGCGGTGATGGGCGAGCTTGTCGTCGACAATCTGCGATCGTGGTTCGCGGGCAAGGGCCCGCTGACGCCGGTGGCGGAAACCCCCTGGCCCAAAACCTGCAAAACCAAAAGCGCCTGAGACATCCATCTCGGTCCGCAGGACCATCCTTTGTATCGAAAAGAACGGAGTTACCCATGGACCCCAAGAATTTTCCGGCCACCTTGCCGCTAGATCATAAGGTTGTCGATGTTTTGTCGAAAGTGGCAAACGCGACGATCACCACCATCCTTTTGAAGAAAGGTTTGCGCAATGTCTGGATTCGCGGCTCGCGTCCGCTGAAGCCCGGCCAGAAGCGCGTTGTGGGCCGCGCGTTCACGCTGCGCTTCGTTCCGGCGCGTGAGGATCTCGCCACCCCAGCCTCGTGGGGATCGCCAATCTCGACCCGCGCCGCCATCGAGGCGATGCCGGAAGGTTGCATTACCGTGGCCGACGCGATGGGCGTCACCGACGCCGGAATTTTCGGCGACATTCTTTGTGCCCGCATGGCCAGGCGCAAGGTTGCCGCGCTCGTGACCGATGGCGTGATGCGTGACGTCGCCGGTGTGCTGACCACCGGCCTGCCGATCTGGTGTCAGGGCGCCGCAGCGCCTGCGTCCGTCACCGGGCTCACATTCGTAAGCTGGCAGGAGCCGATCGCCTGCGGCGGTGTCGCGGTGTTCCCGAACGATGTCATCGTGATCGATGATGACGGCGCGGTTCTCATTCCGGCGGACCTTGTGGACGAGGTGGTCGCCGCTGCGCCCGAGCAGGAGCGGCTGGAAGCGTGGATCATGACGGAAGTCGAGAAGGGCACGCCGTTGCCCGGTCTGTATCCACCCAATGAAGAAAACAAGGCGCGCTACGAAGCGAGCAAGAAAGGCTGAACCAATGCCGTTGAACGAAAAGGCCGCAGGTGTCTACCCCATCGCGGCGACGCCGTTTCATCCCGACGGGCGGCTCGATGTCGAGTCGATCGACCGCATGACCGACTTTTATCTGAGGTGCGGCGTCACCGGCATGACCGTCCTCGGCATCATGGGCGAAGCACCCAAACTCGAGCCCGAGGAATCGCTCACGGTGGTCAACCGTGTCGTGAAACGCGCCGGCAAGGTGCCCGTCGTGGTCGGCGTTTCCGCGCCGGGCTTTGCGGCGATGCGTTCGCTTGCAAAAGCGTCGATGGATGCGGGTGCTGCGGGCGTGATGATCGCGCCGATCCCGAGCCTTCGCACTGACGACCAAATCACCACGTATTTCGCGCAGGCGGTCGAGGCCATCGGCAACGACATTCCGTGGGTCTTGCAGGATTATCCGCTGACGCTCTCGGTCGTGATGACGCCAAAAGTGATCCGGCAGATCGTGCAGAACCATTCCTCCTGCGTGATGCTCAAGCATGAAGACTGGCCGGGTCTTGAGAAGATTTCCGCGGTGCGCGGATTTCAGAAGGATGGTTCGATGCGGCCGATTTCGATCCTGTGCGGCAATGGCGGACTGTTTCTCGATTTCGAAATGGAGCGCGGCGCCGACGGCGCGATGACCGGCTATGCCTTCCCGGACATGCTGGTCGATGTCGTCAGCCTGCAGCAAAAGGGCAAACGCGACGAGGCGCACGATCTGTTCGACGCGCATCTGCCACTGGTGCGCTACGAGCAGCAGCAGGGCGTCGGCCTTGCGACCCGCAAATACGTTCTGCAAAAGCGCGGCGCGATTGCCTGCGACGCCCAGCGCAAGCCCGGCAATTCGTTGACCGCCGCTGCGAAGGCTGAAGTCGATTATCTGCTGTCGCGTCTGGCGAAACACGATCCGCGCGCGCGTCTTTAACAAGAACATTTAGAAAAGGCCCATCATCATGGCACGCGGCATGCGCAAGGGACTGACCAGTTATGGCGATCAGGAGTTCTCGCTGTTCCTGCGAAAAGTCTTCATCAAGGCGATGGGCTATTCCGACGACGCGCTAGAGCGGCCGATTGTCGGCATCACCAACACCTACAGCGATTTCAATCCGTGTCATGGCAACGTGCCGGATTTGATCGAGGCGGCGAAGCGCGGCGTGATGCTGGCTGGCGGCATGCCGATGGTGTTTCCAACCATCACCATCCACGAAAGCTTCGCGTATCCGACCTCGATGTTCCTGCGCAACCTGATGGCGATGGACACCGAGGAGATGATCCGCACGCAGCCGATGGATTCGGTGATCGTGATCGGTGGCTGCGACAAGACGCTGCCGGCGCAGATCATGGCGGCGGCGTCGGCCAATTTGCCAGCGATCGTGCTGCCGGTCGGTCCGATGGTGGTGGGACATCATCGCGGCGAAGTGCTCGGCGCCTGCACCGATTGCCGCCGGATGTGGGGGGGCCACCGCGCCGGCGATATCGACGGCGACGAGATCGAGATCATCAACGCGCGTCTTGCACCATCGGTCGGCACCTGCATGGTGATGGGCACCGCCAGCACGATGGCCTGCATCACCGAGGCGATGGGCCTGTCTCTGCCTTACACCGCAGCCGTTCCGGCAACGCATGCCGAACGCCGGCGTCTCGCCGAGGCGACGGGACGACGCGCTGCGGAGATGGCGGTGTCCGACACGCCGCGTCCGAGTGCGCTCATTACCGAGGATTCGATTCACAACGCGCTGGTGATCCTGCAATCGATCGGCGGCTCGACCAACGGTGTGGTGCATCTGGCCGCGATCGCCGGCCGGGCAGGGATCAAGTTCGATCTCGAGATGCTCGACAAAGTGGGACGCGACGTGCCGGTACTGGTCAATCTGAAACCGTCCGGCCAGCACTACATGGAGCATTTCCATCATGCCGGCGGACTGCCGCGCCTGATGCGCGAGCTGCGCGATCTGCTCAGGCTCAATGCGCCAGTGGTTGGCGGCGGCACGATTGGCGATGTGATCGAGCGCGCGGAAGAGGTGCCCAATCAGGATGTGATCCGGCCGCGCGACAAGCCGCTCAAGGCACAAGGCGCCATAGCAGTGCTGCGCGGTAATCTTGCGCCGCGCGGCGCGGTGATCAAGCAATCGGCGGCAAGCAAGGAATTGATGGTCCACACCGGACGCGCCGTGGTGTTCGATTCGGTGCAGGACATGACGGAGCGCGTGGATTCCCCCGATCTCGACGTCAAAGCCGACGACGTGCTGGTGCTTCGCAACGCCGGCCCGAAGGGCGCGCCCGGCATGCCCGAGGCGGGATATTTGCCGATTCCGAAAAAGCTGGCACGTGCGGGCGTGAAAGACATGGTGCGGATGTCCGACGCGCGCATGAGCGGCACGGCGTTCGGCACCATCGTGCTGCACATCACGCCGGAATCCGCCGTAGGCGGACCTCTCGCGCTGGTGAAGAACGGTGACATGATTCGTCTCGATGTCCCCAATCGCAGCGTCGAACTTCTGGTCGATGCCGCCGAACTCGAACGCCGCGCCAAGGTGCTGCCGGCCGCCAAGGCCGGACCGAAACGCGGCTACGCCAAACTGTTTCAGGACACTGTGTTACAGGCCGACCAGGGCTGCGACTTTGACTTTTTGATCGAAGACCCGCGCGCGACCTGATCGCCGCCAACAAGATAAAAGGGGAGAGAAACCATGGCTCGTATTGTGTCGGTGCAGGCCCGCACCGTTCGCGTTCCGCTGGACCGTCCGACAGCGTTTTCGAAACGCCAGGTCACGGCGCGCGACTATGCACTGGTCAAGATCGGGACCGACGACGGGCTGGAGGGCATCGGCCACTGCTACGCCGGTAATTTCGGCGGCAAGGTCGTCACGCTGGCGGTGCGCGAATTGCTCGCGCCAAATCTGATCGGCAAGGAGTCCACCGAAGTCGAGTTGCTCTGGAAGGAGATGTATCAGGATGTGCTGCTGCATGGCCGCACCGGCTCGGTGATGCGCGCGCTCAGCATTCTGGATATCGCGCTGTGGGATGTGAACGCGCAGGCTGCGAAGCTGCCGCTGTATCGTTATCTTGGCGCTGCGACGCGCGATCCGGTGCCGGCCTATGGCAGCGGCGGTTATTATCTCGAGGGCAAGACGCCGCAGATGTTGGGTGACGAAATGGCCTCCTATCTCGCGCTCGGCCTGCAGGGTGTGAAGATGAAAGTCGGCCGTGACGATCCCGCGGGCGAGCAAAAACGCGTTGCTGCCGCTCGCAAGGCGATCGGTCCCGATGCGCTGCTGCTGCTCGACGCCAACAATGCGTGGCAGGACGTGCCGACCGCGCTGCGCTATTGCGAGCGCTTCGCCGACTACGATCCGTACTGGATCGAGGAGCCGTTCAGTCCGGACCAGATCGACAATCACGCAAAGCTCGCCGAGCGCATCAATATCAATGTCGCGACCGGCGAGATCGAGGCCGGCCGCTGGCGTCACAAGGAACTGCTCGACAAGGGCGCAGCGGCGATCCTGCAAACCGACGCCGCGGTTTGCGGCGGCATCACCGAGTTCAAGAAGATCGCGGCGATGGCCGACTGCTACGGCGTCAACATGTGCCCGCACTGGTTTCACGATCTGCATCTGCATCTGGTTGCGGCGATTCCGAATGGCGAGATGGTCGAGTACTTCGCAGACGATCAGGTGCTGAACTTCCGCAGGATTATCGATCGTCAGGTGAAGGTAGTGCCGGGCAAGGGCCTCGCACTGCCGACCGATCCCGGTCTCGGTTATGCGTTCGATGAGAAGGTCATCGCCAAACTCGATGCAGAGGCGTGGTCTTGAAGGATTCAGGCGTGACAGACCTAGGCGTGAGCAAGACGCTCATCGTTCTTGGATGCGGCCTGATGGGTTGCGATATCGCGGCGATCTTTCTGCGAAGCGGCTGGTCAGTGCGGGCGATGGAGCCCGACACCGCGAACTGGGAGAGGGCGCGCGAGCGCGTCGCTCTGTCTCTCAGCCAGCTCGATCCGTTGGCAGGCGCCGGTAAATTCTCGCTGGTCGCGACGCCGGAAGAACTGGCGTGGGACGGTGTCGAACTTCTGATCGAGGCGGTGCCGGAGAAGATTGCGCTCAAGCGCGAGCTGTTCGCCAAATTGGATCGATTGGCGCCGGAAGGCATACCGCTGGCAACCAACACGTCGGGACTGCGTATTACCGAGATCGCGCAGGGCCTGCCAACGCGTCACCGGATGGGCGGGTTGCATTTTTTCCTGCCGGCACATCTGGTGCCAGCGGTCGAAGTCGTCGCCGGTGAGTTCACCGACAGCGCGACAATGGACAAGATGTTCGCGATCATGGAATCGGTCGGCTGCGTACCGATCCGCGTGGCGAAAGACGTGCCGGGATTTCTGGCTAACCGCCTGCAACACGCCTTGATGCGCGAAGCCTACGCGATCCTCGACGAGGGTCTGGCGACGCCCGAAGACGTCGACGCGGCGGTGCGCTACGGTTTCGGATTCCGCTACATCGCGGCCGGGCCCATATTACAGAAAGACCTCGCCGGGCTGGACACCAATTACGCTGCGGGCAAGTCGATCTATCCGCATCTGAACAATGCCAGCAAACCGGGCCGCTCGATCGAGGCGCTGGTCGAGGCCGGTAAATTCGGCACCAAGACCGGTTCAGGTTTCTGGGACTGGACACCTGAAGAGGCCAGGGAGCAACGCGCGAAGTACGAGCGGACATTGATCGACGCGGCGCGGCTGTTGCCGTTGGGCGCGAGGCCGCCAGGCAAGGCGCGCAAAATCGTCAGTTGATATCAAGAGCATCGGCGTCAAGGCTGGGCAGCACTGCTATGCGAACATCTTCAGGGCGTGTTTGGGGTTGGAATTCGCCCCAATGACGGTTATCCAGTGACCATTAAGGGCCTGTTTTCCTGATGGTTATCGCAGGTGCGCCGGTCGCGGCGGCCACAGGGTGCGGCGTATGGATACGGTGATCTTGCAATTCGCTGCCCCGGTGCCGCCGGGCATGCCTGCGCGCAGTGAAACTGTTCGCGGCAACGAATTGGCGTCAGCCTCAAGCGTATCGGTCTCAAATGTAAAAGCTGGCGATCTCGGCACTGCGTTTTTCGACATCGCGTGTGCGCGCGCGGATCATTCCGCAATCGAAACCAAGGCCGGTGTGGTCTCCTACGATTGGCTGCTGCGCGCCACTGAGAGCGTGCGGCAATATCTGTGCGCGCGGCCCGATTATGTGCCCGGCGCGCGCGTCGCATTGCGGCTGCCGAATTCGCCCGAATACGTCGCCGCCTTTTACGGCACGTTGCTGGCCGATTGCGTTGTTGTGCCGCTGCCTGTGGCGCTGGAGCGGCTGCGCTGGCAGCAGATTGTGGAGCAATGCCGTCCAGACGTCGTGATCGCGCGGCGCGAGCAGATCGATCCGAATGACAATTCTCCCGTCACCGTGCTGGAATTGCCGTACATCGCTGGCGCGCAGATCGCGCGTCCCGCGCCGCGCCGCCACGGCGACGATCTTGCGATGCTGCTCTTCACGTCGGGCTCCACCGGCGTGCCGAAAGGCGTGATGCTGAGCCACCGCAATCTGCTCGCCAACGCCAATTCGATTCTGCAGGATTTGCCCATTCGCGCCGACGACAAGGCGCTGGTCCTGATTCCGTTTTGCCACTCGTTCGGCAACTCGATTCTGCAAACCCATATGCTGGCCGGTGCCACGATTGCAATGGGCGGCACGCTGATGTTTCCAGCCTCCATCGTCGAGGCGATCGCGGAATTCCACGCCACGAGTTTTTCGGCCGTCCCTGAAGTTTACGGCATGCTGCTCAAATACGGGCAACTCGGAGAGCGGCCGCTGCCGAGCTTGCGCTACATGAGTGTGGCAGGGGGCGAATTGCGCGCCGATCTTGCCGCCGACATCGCGGCGCGGATAGCGCCCGCGACATTTCATGTGATGTACGGCCAGTCGGAGGCGACGGCGCGCCTTGCGATCCTGCCGCCAGACCAGCTCCGGATTCGCCGCGGGTCGATCGGCAAGGCGTTGTCGGGCGTCACGCTCGCGGTCAAAGACGAGGGCGGCCGCGAGCTTGCCGCCGGTGTTGTCGGGATGCTCTACGCCCGGGGCGACAATGTAATGCTCGGTTACTGGCAGGACGCCGTGACCACGAAAGATGTTCTGAGCGATGATGGATGGCTGAGCACCGGAGATATGGCGCACCGTGACGAGGACGGCTATTTTTACCTCGACGGCCGCGCGAATTTGCTGGTGAAGGTTCAGGGGCATCGCGTGCACCCCGCTGAAATTGAAGGCGCCGTTGAGGCGTGGTTTCCCAATACCCGCGCCGTGGCCCTTCCGATGATCAAAAGTGAAGAGACCCGGTTTGCACTTTTCCTCGCCGCCCAGGACGATCGCGCCATCGACATAGCCGAAATCCGCGCCGCCTGCATGCGAGAGCTTCCGTCTCACAAGGTGCCGGTGCATTTCGAGGTTCTCGACAGGCTTCCACTCACTTCGGCCTACAAGGTGGATCGCGCGGCGCTCAAACTTCGAATTCCCCAAACCTAGGAATTCCCCAAACCTGGATGGTCTGTTATTTGCCTGCCAATGACGCGATACGGCGTGCGACATAGGAAAATTTGAAGATGCCCGACCGGACACAAATCGAAGCCGATATTCTGCAATTTGTGCGCTCGCGCTGCCCGCAATATCCGGCATTGGATCCGGAGACCGATCTGCTGGAGGAGGGCCTTCTGGATTCCCTGCTGTTAATTGACTTGATCTTTCAGCTTGAGGAGCGCTACGGCATCAAGCTTGGAAGCAACCACGTCAGTCCGGCGAACTTCCGCAGTGTTTCGGCCATCGTCAGCCTGGTGCAGAGCCAAGGTGTCGGCGCTTGACGGTGGATCGGCCTCCCAGATTTTCTCAGGCATAATCGCCTCTCACGCATGATATACGTCACGCCATGAAGTGGCCTTTAAACAAAAAGCCTGTCCCTTACGACCAGGTTCCGCTCTACAATCGCTATTATCTTTACGCGTCGAAAGCGAGCCACGTCGATCCCGTCATGGTGATGGGTACGGAGATCGAGGCTGATTCCCTGCTTGCGTTCCTGCGCGAACGCAATCGCACAGGGGACACCCTCGTGACCACCTCGCATGCACTGGTTCGCGCGACGGCACTTGCGCTCGCGCAGTTTCCGCAAATGAACGTTCGTCTGGTTGGCCACCGGATCTATTCGTTTCGCGCCGTGAACATTCGCACCGCATTCGTTCATCGCGGAAATAAAGAAATCGACGTCATGCTTATCTCATCCGCAAACACCAAAAGTCTTGAACAGATCGGACAGGAGGTTTGGCAACGGATGTTGCAGGCGGGACGGGGCGGAATTGGCCGCGATCGCGATCTTAACAAGATGCGCCGTCTTCCAAGTTTTGTATTCGGGCAATTTATGCGGTTTTACGGCTTCATCGATCGCACCTTCCCGATTCCCACGCTCGGCCGTCTGGACGAATTGCGCGGCGGCAGCACGATGGTCAATGATCTTTCGTCATCCGGCGCACCGCCGATGCGCATGTACAAGCCGAGCCGCTTTCCCGACAGCTGCGACTCTCTAAATCTCACGCTCGGGCCGGTCGAAACCAAGGTGGTGCAGCGTGAGGACCGGTTTGTGTCGATCCGCGTGATGCCATTATTCCTGCGCGCGGATCATCGTCTCACCGACGCCTATGAGGTCGGCCGCTTCCTGTCGCTGGTCCGTGACCTGATGCAAAATCCGCAGCGCCTTGAGCTTGGCGCGGATCAGTAAATCCCCGGAATGATGCGCGCCGTTCGCTTCATATAGTCGCGGTATTCGTCGCCGAAGGTCTCAAGCATCATCCGCTCTTCATTGCCGACGCGCAGGAAGAACAGCGTTCCGAAGCCGACCAGTCCCGCAAGACCGGCGATCCAGTTGGGAAGCAGCGCGGCCTGCGCCACGCCCCAAAGCCAGAACGCCGAATACATCGGATGCCGGACGCGGTTATAGACCCCCTCGGTGACCAGGCTGTGCTGGTTGCGAACTTCGAGAGTGACGGACCAGTTGCGTCCGAGATCGGTGTGCGTGCGGTGAAACAGCCAGAGCGCGAAAGCAAAGATCGCCGTGCCCAAAATCGCCGCCACAATACTAAACGGATAATCGGCGAACCGCGGCGCGCCGGCGAACACATAAACCGCCGGAATGAGCCCGAGCCCTGATGCCGAGATCGCCAGGGAAATAAGTTCGCGGATTCCCACGTAGCGGCGCGCCTTGGGTGTGCGCCGCGCCCGGCGATCGTGTGGATAGCGGATGATGAACCATCCGATGACGCCTGCGAGCCACACGATTTTGCCGACGAGCGGCGTGATGAACGGCAATTCCATGAGGATTCTGCTTAAACCGTGCCCGTCGCGAATGCTTCGGCGGGGCATTTTTTGGTAAATCTCGAGCCAGCGGGGATGCCGACAGATGTAGAGATGTCACTACAGGATGAAAGAAACACCGAACAGGGGCAATTGACGCGGGATTGCGGCCAAATCGCTTGATTTGCGCTGATCGTTCATTTTAATTGCCCGCCGGCATGAAGCCAAATGGCCTGACTATGGTGAGGGTTATGCGCGTTTTCTTGATTTTAGCCGTTTTTTTAGCCGGGTTGAGCACAAGTTCGGCAGACGCCAAACCAGCCGCCCATGTCTACCTGTTCAGGGGTCTGGCGAACGTTTTTTCGACGGGAATGGATTCCCTCGGCGCTGAGCTGGCCGCGCGCGGCTACGACGTCGGCGTTTATTCGCATGTTTCGGCGGAGGGAGT
>JAIERI010000026.1 GCA_019747015.1 Xanthobacteraceae bacterium | reverse complement strand
GGGCCGATGGGATGGCCTTGTCGCAAGGGTTTCGTTTCACGCCGGACCATGTGGCGCTCTGTTTCATGCCGTTGTTTCACTGCAATGCACTGATCGTCAGCCATATCAGCGCGTTCATCGCGCACGCGACCGTGGTGCTTTGCCGCAAATTCAGCGCGCGCGAACACTGGAAGCTTGTCGCCGAGCACAAGGTCAACAGTTTCAGCGCGCCGCCGACGGTTCTTGCGATTTTGCTGGAACGCGAAGCCGAGGCGCGGAGCGCCAACATCCGGCTGGATTTCGTGAAGACCGGTTCGGCGCCGCTGACAGTCGACCTCGCGACACGCTTCGAGAAGCGTTTCGGAAAGGATATTCTTATCGAGGGATGGGGACTTACGGAAGGCGCCGCCACCAGCACCCTGAATCCGCTTTATGCCGGAGGCCGCAGAAAAATCGGATCGGTCGGGCAGGCGCTTCCCGGTCAGGAAATCCGCGTGTTCGACGAGCAGGGCCGGACGCTCACTCCCGGTCAGGTTGGCGAACTGGTCATTCGTTCGCCGACGATCATGCTGGGTTATTTTCGCGACGAGGAAGCGACGAAAAAAGCAGTGGTGAATGGCTGGCTTCATACCGGCGATCTGGGACGCATCGACGACGAAGGGCACGTCTTTCTGGTCGGGCGCAAAAAGGAAATCATCATCCGCGGCGGCGAGAACATTTCTCCGCTCGAGGTCGAGGAGGTGATCTGCCGTCATCCTTCCGTGCGTGACGTGGCTGTCGGGGGAATGCCGGATCGAATCTGGGGCGAGGTGGTGGTTGCCTGCATCGTCCTTGGGGATTCGGTGACCGAGAAGGAACTGCTGGATTACTGCCGGCTGCATCTGGCCGATTTCAAGGTGCCGGTAAAAATCGCATTTGCCGAAGAACTTCCACGAAACGCGACAGGTAAAATCCTGCGCAGAAATCTCGCTCAGTTCTTTCATCCTGCAACGGAGGAAGTCATATCATGAAACAGATGACGTTGGAAAACGCCGCGCGCCTCGTGGGCAATGACCAGATCGTCACGATCGGTGGGACTTTGTCGCAACGGATTCCGTCGGCATTCGTTCGTGAGCTTGCGCGTCAGGGTGTCAGTGGTCTTCATCTCATCAAACCTTCGCCTGGTTTCGATGCAGACGTTCTTGCGGCTGGCGGATGTCTGGCGAGCGTGAGATGCGGCATGACGACGCTTGAGCAGCCGTTCGGCATGGCGCCGAGCTTTCGACGGGCGGCCGAACAAGGCAGTCTCAAGGTGATCGAGAATGCATGCCCGGCGGTGATGGCGAGCCTGCAGGCCGCGGCTTTCGGCTTGCCGTTTCAGGCCGTCGCCGGTTTCGACGGCAGCGACATTCCCGATATCGCGCCGTTCGCGCGATTGAAAGATCCCTTCACCGGCGAGGACGCGCTCGTGGTGCCTGCCGTACGGCCGGAATGGGCCATCCTGCATGTGCATGAAGCGGATGTGCGCGGCAACGCGCGCATTTATGGCACGCCAGTGTGGGACCGGCTGATGAGCCGGGCTGCCAAGCGATGCATTATTATGACTGAAAAGATCGTCGATACCGCGCATTTCGTCGCGCAGCCCGAACTGACCATCATCCCCGAGATATTCGTCGAGGCTGTCGTGCATGCGCCGGCTGGAGCTTGGCCGACCGCTGTCTTCAACCAGTACGGCATCGATGAACCGGCAATGCGCCGTTATCTCGAACTCAGCCGGACGCCGGAAGGTTTCAAACAATATCTCGATGAGACGGCTGCGCATGACCATCGCGCACTGGGTGTTGCGGCATGAGTTTGTCTTACAGCCCAGCCGACATGATGGCCGTCTCCATGGCTCGGTTGATTCGGAACGGAGAGGTCGTTTTCGTCGGGGTGAATTCGCCGCTGCCTCTGACCGCCGTGACACTCGCGCGCCGCTGCAATGCTCCGAATTGTACGTTCATCAGTGTCGGCGGAGGAATCAATCCGACGGTCGACAAGATCATGGCGGCGACAAGCACAGCCGATCTCGGTCGCGGTTCGGCATCGATTTTCGACAATCAGGAAATTTACGGTCTCAACGGCCGTGGCGGATTCGATCTGACATTTCTCGGCATGGCGCAGGTGGACGCCCGGGGCGTCGTCAATTCAAGCTTTGTCGGCGAGCGGAAAAAACCAACAGTGCGTTTTCCGGGCGGCGGCGGTGGCCCGGCTATTCTGCCAAAATCCAAGCGCGTGGTTCTTTGGCGCGCCGGACACTCGCCGAAGATTTTCGTCAAAGAGGTCAATTTCAAAACGTCTGACGGCAATCTCGAACGGATTGTCACGCCGCTGTGCATCTTCCGCAAGGAGAGCGGCTGGCTGGTGCTGGACAGTATCCACCCGGGAGTGACGCGCAAAGAGCTTGCCGAGAAAACAGGTTTCGTCATTCCGAATCTTGATCTGGCGCCCGTCACGCCACAGCCGACCGATGAGGAGCTTGCCGTGATCCGGGAAATAGATCCCGACAATATCAGAAGGGTTGAATTCGGCCTTCAATAACTAAACGCATGAGACCCGCATCAGAACGGGCCGGCACAATACAGGGAGAGAGCAGATGAATGTATTCAAGGCGATCAGTGGCTTTCGAAGAAGTTTGCCCACGATTTTAGGTGCCGGTGCATGTCTTGCCGTTCTGATCGGCGGAAGTCAGCCGGTATTCTCGGCAGAGGAAAAGGAACTGGTCTTCGCCGGTTTCGGCGGTTCGCTTCAGAGGGCGTTGCAGGCTACCGTTATTCCCGCGTTCGAAAAGAAATACGGCGTCAAGGTCATCTACGTCACCGGAACATCCAACCAGATTCTGGCGAAGGTGAAAGCCCAGCGCACCAGCCCGCAGATCGACGTCATCTGGGCAAATGACACGACGCATTATCAGGGCAAGGCGGAGCAGTTGTATGCAAAGCTCGACCCAGCGAAGGTGCCCAACCTGTCTCAGGTATATGATTTTGCGAAAGACCCTGACGGCTATGGCATTGTCATGGGCATTCAGGCGCTCGGCATCGAGTACAACACCCAGGTCTTCAAGGAAAAGGGTTGGGCGCCGCCGACGTCATGGATGGACTTCTGGGACGCGAAGTACAAAGGGCACGTTGTTTTTTACAACATGCCGATCGGCTACACCAACCTGCTCTTTCTCAAGATTGCGGAACTCAATGGCGGCTCGATCGATAATCTGGAGCCGGCCTGGACGAAGGTGAGGGAGCTGATACCGAACGCTTTGGCATTCGTCGATCCACCGGCCCAAGTCGATGCCTTGTTCGGGACGGGAAGCGCATGGATCGGCTTCAACGGTAGCGCGCGGGTTCATGATTTTGCGGGCACCGGCGCGCCGGTTGCGATGGTACTGCCGAAAGAGGGCGGTATTCTCTACCCACAGCAGTTCGACATCGTTGCCAACGCCCCTCATCCGGATCTTGCGCAGCGTTTCATCGATTTCACAATCAGTCCTGAATCGCAGAAGCAGATCGCGGAGAGCATGCTTCTCGGTCCGGTCAACAAGACCGTCAAGCTCGACGACGCGGCCGCGGCGAAAGTGCCTTATGGCGAAAAGAATGTTTCCGCTCTGCTCAATCTCAATATCGGTCCCATCAACAAGGATTTGCAAAACCTGACCGCGCGCTGGACCTCCCTCATCGGAGGCCACTGATGGAAGCTCATCTCGAGGTTCGCAAACTGCGAAAGGCCTACGGGGGGTTCACCGCGCTCGATGATGTGTCGTTCGCGGCGGCGCCGGGCGAAATCGTGGCGCTACTCGGCCCGTCAGGTTGCGGCAAGACCACGCTGCTGAATTTGATCGCCGGATTTCTGATGCCGGATCAGGGTGCCATCATGGTTCAGGGGCGCGACATCGCATGCGTGGCGCCTCACCGGCGCGACATGGCAATGGTGTTTCAGAACTATGCGCTGTTTCCGCACATGACGATCGAGCGCAATGTCGCGTTCGGTCTCAAGATGCGCGGCACGGCTGCGAGCGAAGCCAGCCGGAGGGTGCAGGAAGCACTCGATCTTGTGCAACTGGGGCATCTCGGTAAACGCTATCCAAAAGAACTGTCCGGCGGTCAGCAGCAGCGCGTGGCGCTGGCAAGGGCACTCGTCGTGCGACCCTCGGTCCTTCTTCTGGACGAGCCCCTTTCGAATCTGGATGCACTGCTGCGCAAGAAAATGCGCGAGGAGATGCGGCAGATACTCAAGGCCGCGGGAATTACCACGGTGGTTGTCACGCACGATCAGGAGGAGGCGCTGGTCACGGCCGACAGCATCGTTCTGCTGGCCGCCGGCCGCGTCGAACAGAGAGCCACGCCAAGGGAGCTCTATGAGCGGCCCAGCACCATCTTCTGTGCGCGTTTCATGGATGTCACAAATTTTTTCGAAGGCATCGTGATCGCAAGGGAGGGCGATGTCGCCGTCATCGACACGCCCATCGGAAAAATCCGCGCTGAAGTGAATTCATGCGTCGTCGGAGCAAGAGTCACGGTTGCCATACGGCCGGAGAATATATCCGCTGAATCGGATGCCGGTGAAAACCGTGTCAGCGGCAAGGTGGTAAGTACGAGTTATCATGGCGCTGTCCGGCGCCTGGATATCGAGGTGGGTGAACAGCGGATTGTCGCCGACGTTTCGGTGAAACGCTGTGCCGCCGAACCCGGCGATGAGGTCACGCTGTCCTGGGCCGCCGATGAGACGCGCATGCTGCCATGTGCCGAACCCGGAAAGTCTGCCGTGCCGGCAGGCAACGTTCGTCTGTCCGAAAGCCTGGCTCAATGAGCGCCGTTGCGGAAAATCTTCGGAGGCCCGTCGCAGTGGTGCGTCCGCAGGTTCGCTTTAACGCCAGTTTTCTGCTTGCTCCCGCGGTGCTTGTCTATGCCGTGCTTTTCGTCTGGCCGCTAATGGTCTCGACATGGAGCAGCTTTACGCCGGACGGTCATCTGTCGTTGCGGACTTACACAAAATTCTTTGAAGATCCCTTTTATCGTTCCGTGTTGTGGCGTTCGCTGCGGATCAGTGCGATCACAACCTTCATGACGCTCGTCATCGGTTATCCGGTCGCGGTTTATCTCTCGCAGAGCTGGCGCCGGGGCCGCTCGCTTGTCGTCTTCCTGGTCATCGCCCCGATGTTTGTCAGTGCCGTGGTGCGCTCGTATGGTTGGATCATTATTCTCGGACCGAATGGACTGCTGACGGCGACTCTTGGCGCTTTCGGCATCAAAACCGGCCATCTGCTCTACAGCGAAACCGGCGTGATTATCGCACTGACGCATGTATTCCTTCCATTCATGGTGATTTCGCTTGTCGGATCGCTGCAGCAAATCGATCCTTCACTGGCCCGTGCGGCACGCAGCCTGGGAGCCAACGGCTTTCGCGTGTTTACGAAAGTCACGCTGCCGCTGAGCCTGCCGGGCATCACGGCCGGCTCAGTCATCGTTTTCTGTTTGGCCGCGAGCGGATTTGTGACGCCGGCGCTGGTCGGCGGCGCCGCCGTTCCGGTCATGCCCTATCTCGTCTATAAAGAGGGGCTGCTGGTTCTGAATTGGCCGTTCGCTTCGGCCGTTGCGATCATTCTGCTTGTCGCCACCGCATTCGTGACGGCTCTTTACACGCTGCTCGTCCGGGATGGCTCCAGCAAAAGGAGTGTCGTGCGATGACAGACCGACTTCTCAGAATGTATGTCGCTTTCATCGCGATCCTGATGATTGCGCCGATCGCCATCGTGGTCGGCACGTCGCTCAATACGGCCGCCTATCTGTCTTTCCCGCCTGCCGGTTTCAGCGTCAAATGGTACGGGCAGGTTCTAGCCGATTCGACCTGGCGGGATTCGTTATGGCTGAGTCTGCAGATCGGCGCGGCCGTGTCGGTCCTTTCGACCGCGCTCGGTGTGGTCGCTGCTCTCGGACTACGATCAGCGAACAATGCAATATCAAGTGCGTTGCAAACCTTTTTCCTCTCGCCGCTGATGCTGCCAACGGTCCTCATCGGTCTTGCGTTGATGCAGTTCTATCAATCGCTGGGCATCAAGGCCTCGATCATGACTGTGACGCTCGGCCAGTTGTTGATCGCGTGCCCTTACGTCATCCGGCTGGTGCTGGCGAGTTTCGTCGGCATTGATACCCGCCTTGAGCGGGCGGCGTCAATTCTCGGCGCGGATTCGTTTCGCGTCTTTCGTTACGTGACATTTCCATTAATCCGGCATGCCGTGCTGGCCGGCATGTTGTTCAGCTTCATTGTTTCACTCGATGACGTAAACATCGCTCTCTTTTTGTCCGACACGCACACGACACCGCTGCCGGTTCAGCTTTTCAGCTATATCGAGCAGAATGCGGATTCTCTCGGTGCTGCAGCTGCCTCGCTACTGATTATGCTGGCTTGTATCGCCGTCCTTATCTGCGATCGCCTTGTAGGCATTGAGTGGCTTTTCGGCGCTAAGCAGCACTCCATTAACGAATAGAAAACGTCGGTTTGGTCTTTTTCCAACAACTGTCACATCCGCTTAAAGCAATTGAAGCTACGTTTGCGGCATTTGGAGATGGGATGACGAAATTCTTTTCATCGTGGCCTTTGTCAACGTGCTGTCCGGTTTCGCCCCGTTGGCGGATTGCGCAGTTGACTACCGTCTCTGTAGACTTGGTAAGCTCGCGAATTATCCACCGCCGAAATGGCTAACGTACCCTGCGCACTTAGCGTAATTCCCCAGGCAGTAAGTTCAAGTTTATCCAGCATGACATAGCTCTCCATTTAATTAGAGAGCTTCCGGAGGATTTAGAATCTATCTGCTCATTCCGCGTGCCGCGCAACGCACCCGGTACTCTATGCACACGCATGGTGCGGTTATTTAACCGCATTCCTTTTTAGATCAATGACTTAGATGTCTCACATCCACAGGCTAGATTTTGCGGAGCGTACGCAAATTTCATTCGTTCTCAGTCCGCCCCTATATATCGTAGCTACTGAGGCCCTAATCCGAGATAGCTCGCTTACGATCAAGCAGATCGCGACAAGGACAGGCGTGTCAGTTACAGTTTGACGCGCCAACGTGAGACATGCTGCCTATGTCTGATTCAGGGGATTTTCATGAAAAGATTTTTGATGATTGCGGCTGTCGCTGCCGTAGGCGCAACGAGTGCGAACGCGGCCGATCTGGCGGCGACGATTTATAGTAAAGCGCCAGCGTTCACCTGGACGGGCTTTTATGTCGGCGGAAATGTTGGCGCGATCTGGTCGAATGATCCCAGTTTCGGTGTTTCGACTCCGGGCACGGGTGCGCCCTTCTTCGGTCCGGCTGATGCAGCGTTAATCGGCGCAAACGGGTCGGGGACCTTTGGCCGCCAGAGAACGTTCACGTTTGGCGCTCAGGCTGGATATAATTACCAGCTAGACCGGACCGTTTTTGGGTTTGAAGTCGATGAGGGTCGATGGAGTCTTAATCGCAACATCACAGGTACTGTTCTTACGGCAGGCGGACTAGAAACGGTGAACACGTCTCTTACGTCTGATATTCTGGTCACGTTTCGGGCCCGGCTGGGTTACACGTTCGACCGATCATTATTTTACGTTACCGGCGGCGGCGCTTACGCGAATATTACCTACGCGCAATCGACTTCATTCGCTGGTGTGCCGACTGTCGATAACGCCACCAGCAAAAGCGGCCAGTTGGGTTGGACCATTGGGGCAGGCGCCGAGTACGCCATTGATCCGCATTGGAGCGTTAAGGGCGAATATCTCTACGTCGCGTTTCCCTCCAGAAATTTTACGACGAACCCTGTTGCTCCTGTTGGTGCTCCGGCAACCGTTCCATTCACGCATACCGTCAGTGCAATCAACGCGAATATCGCAAAGTTGGGCGTGAACTATAGGTTCGACTAGGACTTTACAAAACCTTTCCTGAAAGCCCGGCAGCGATGTCGGGCTTTATAAGCACAGCGCGCTGATCGCAGCCGCGCCACCGAGAACGCCGACTGAATTGCGGGTTGCTTTTCATTCCGATGTGAAGGCTTGCATAATTGCTGAGATAAACAAGGATCTAACCAAGCATCCAGTTCTGGAAATCGAAAAGCATCTTTTAAGTGGCGATTGAATCGTAATTCGCACCGTTCGAGAATCTGATTTCGGTCAAGAGAACCAGCGCCAGAAAATAGACATGATGTGATCACCAAGCGAGGAGAAAGCGATATCCTATTCAACACTAATAGTTTTGGATCTGATCCTGGTCGGGAAAGAAAAATCGCCGGGTTAAGGCTAGATCAATGCGGTTTGCCCACTCACTCCTTGACTCAGGGGCGCTTTCTTAGATTGAAACCGATTTCGGCTCACTAAAGCCCACCACGCAGGCTAGCGTCGGCGCGGTGTTGGCTTCGGCCCCAAGTCACGCATCCAGATCTTTCCATTATCGAACTGAATAACCATTCCATCCGGAGTATAGACTGCGCTTTGGTCTAAGCTATCGATCCAAATTCTGTTTTCTGGTGCGAACCAATCCGGCCAAGCGCGTGATGCTACACCTGCCTCGGTCACGAGATTCAATTCATTCCCATTCTGGGTCACGTACGCCGGAAGCCCCCCCTGGCACGACTGAATACATTTGTAGATACCGCTTAGGTTGATGGTTTGGGCCGACGCACAGGTGGCGGCGAACACGAATATGATTCCTGCAAATAAAAACAGACGTCTCATGGCGACCTCCTCTTGTTTACAATAGCACATTGCCTTGGAATTCGGCTGGGCGGTTGATCTGCCTCAAACATGCTGTCTGTCCATGCCGAAGGACGACATCCCAATCGCTTCGGCCTGCGTGCACATTCTTGTTTAATCCGCATGGCTTGATCCACATCATGCGTCCTTTCAATCAAGAGTTTATTCTTTCAGTTATGAATTTGTGTGCTCCATTCGCTCGCTTCTTTGCGGCGGGTATTCTGTTCTTGAGCTTGAGTGGCAACGCATACGCAGATGTCGTCGTTCGAGTTCACCTTTCGCTACAGACCATGAATGTTACGGTTGACGGCGCTGATTTTGCGACATGGCCAGTATCGACAGCTCGCAAGGGTTACCGAACGCCGCTCGGCGCTTACAAACCATATCTGCTGGAACGGGTGCATTATTCCAAGCTCTACGAATATACACCGATGCCCTATTCCATTTTCTTTCTTCGCGGATACGCGGTCCATGGAACAACTGAGATCCGCAACCTCGGACGCGCTGTATCTCACGGTTGCGTGAGGTTGAGCCACGAGAATGCGAGATTATTGTTCGAAATTGTGCTGATCCATGGACCGCAGAACACGACTATAGAGATCGCCGAGTAGAACGGGGTCGCATCGCTCTTGGCGTTGTGATGTCAAGGATCGTCGCCGCCATTTTCACGACCCAGATTGGAAAAGCGAATTTCTGGTCATGACTTCACTCCGCAGCAGGGGCGGGAGCGACAGCTCTCAATCACGATAACAGCCAAGGCGGGCGGTGATGAAGCATTATGGCCATCGGGTTTTAACGCGCTGGTCAAAACTGCTCAACTTATCGAATTATTAACGGGCGCAGGGATCGCCGCTGCAACGGAGCTCATCGGAGTCAGAACCGAGAAAGTCATGGCTATTCGCTAATAAAGAGCGCACGGTGATTGCCAAGCTCGATGGCTGCACTGCGTGAAGAAAATCCGCGGGCATCCAGCCACCTTTAACAACGGTCCACAAATCAGTCTTTCCGCGAGGCGGAAGATCGGCCGTTTGTTCTGAATTCAGCGCGTCGAAGATTTGATTTAAAGCTTCGATTTGACTTGCTTTTGATTAGATCTGGCAACGACGCGCGATTGTCTCTTACGCAATGGAGCGCGGCACATGTCCCTGACCCCGGGTAATTTTCACGCTTTCGACGCCGATCGGATGGTCATTCGCTTTACGATGATGAACGATGACGTGGAAATCAATTGCGCCGTCAGTACCGACGCGATGGATCATCTCGAAGGCACCAAGCGCGTGACGCTGGCCCAGCGGGAGGAGCAGTTCACGCGATTGCGGAGCCGGATAGAAGCGCGTGCGGAACAAAAATTCCTCAATGCCGAGTTCGAAGGACAGCCGGCCGGCGTCATTCTGCGCAGTATCGACTTCCGGCCGCAACTTTGAACGGCCACACGAAGCGTCGCGCCGGGAGTGAGTCCGCACAACGCGACTTGATCCAATGACAATCGAGCAAGCGGTCGCGCGTTCAGTGACGAAGCCCTGGGGAAGCACGGATTTGGGGCCTTGGCATGAGCCAGCGCCCTCAGGCGCGTCGATAGGCGAAATCTGGTTTGAGCGCCTTTCGGGGCAGCAGGACACTTCACTCTTGCTCAAGCTGCTCTTCACCACGGCACCGTTATCCATTCAGGTTCATCCCGACGACGTGCTCGCGCAAGCGATGGGTTTGCCGAACGGCAAGACGGAGGCTTGGTACATCCTGTCCGCGACGCCCGACGCCCAGATCGCGGTTGGCCTGAAAGAGCCCATGACCTCCGTGGAGTTGAGGGCCGCCATCGAGACTGGCTCCATTGTCGATCGTGTTAAATGGCGGCCGGTTCGAAGGGGGGAAATTTATCTTATCCCCGCGGGCACGATTCACGCGATCGGAGCGGGGATTGTTCTGGCCGAGATCCAGCAGCGCAGCGACGTCACCTTCCGCCTGTTTGATTTTGGACGGCAAAGGGAACTCCATGTCGATCAGGCTGTTGCCGCAACACATGCGAAACCGTTGCCAAGCCAGACTCCACCGGAATGGCTCAGCGACAATCGCACAGTTCTCGTCGCAAATCCTTATTTTGTCATCGAGCGCATCGATCTGCAGGCCGGATCATGGCTGTTCGAAGCCGGCCGCGAACTTTGGCTGCTCGTCATCGAAGGCGACGCGCATATCGGCAAGAATGCCGTGCGAGTGGGAGATGCAATCTTTGCGCAAGCCGACAAAATGGAAATGCTCGTCGAGCCGCACGGCGTCACCGTCTTGATCGCCTATCCCGGCCCATATCCTTATTCGCATCTTCGTCGTGTGCAAGACGCTGACGACGATGTGATCTCCGACGGATTGCAGCGGACATTGGCGCGATATTTCTCGGATGAGCGTCTTGCGCCGAAGCCGGAGGATGCAAACACGTGACAATCTCCAATCGCGTCGCCTTTATCGGAAACTCGCTGCCGCGCCGATGCGGTATCGCAACCTTCACGACCGATCTGCAACAGGCGGTCGCCGCCGCCCGCCCGGATCTTGAAACCGTCATCGTCGCGATGACGGATCACGGGCAAGTTTACGATTATCCATCCACTGTCGGATTCCAGATCAGTGACTCCGATCTGGAAGATTACATCTTGGCTGCCGGATTTTTGAATGCGGGACGGTTCGACATCGTCTGCCTTCAGCACGAGTTCGGTATTTTCGGCGGCGAGGCGGGCGGGCACATCATCTCCCTGCTGTCGCGTCTGACCATGCCGATCGTCACCACGTTGCATACGATTCTGGCCGAACCGAGCGCGGCCCAACGTGACGTCATTGCGAGGATTGTCGGTCTTTCGTCCAAGGTTGTCGTCATGTCCGAAAAGGGCAGGGAACTGCTGCGGCTGGTGTATCAAGTGCCCGACGAGAAAATCGAAATCATTGCGCATGGCATTCCGGAATTTGCATTTGTCGAACCGGAGGAAGCCAAGGCGGCGCTCGGTTACAGCGGCCGGTCGGTTATTCTGACATTCGGCCTGTTGTCGCAAAACAAGGGCATCGAGGTCATGATCGACGCGATGCCCGCGATTCTCAAAAGCCGGCCCGACGCAGTTTACGTTGTGCTTGGAGCGACCCATCCCAATCTCGTGCGCGATCAGGGCGAGACCTATCGCGAAAGCCTGAAGACGCGCGCCCGCGAACTTGGTGTCGATGGAAGTGTCGTCTTTCTCGATCAGTTCGTCGATCTGAAAACATTGCTGGAGTTCATCTCCATGTGCGACGTCTATGTCACGCCCTACCTCAACGAAGCGCAGATGACGTCGGGCACGCTCGCGTACAGTTTCGGTCTGGGGAAGGCCGTCGTGTCGACACCTTATTGGCATGCGCGCGAGTTGCTCGCCGATGGCCGGGGCATTCTCGTGCCGTTTGGCGACGCGGTCGCCATCGCCGGTGAAATCTCAAAATTGCTGACCAACGACACGCTGCGGCAGGCGATGCGCAAGCGTGCCTATGCCAGCAGCCGCTCCATGACATGGGAGCGCACGGCCGAAAGCTATATGGCTGTGTTCGAGGGGGCGGGACGCAAACATCGTCTGAAAACCATTGTCAATGTTGGTACCGGTGTGCTTTTGAGCGACCGTCGCGCGCCGCCGGAAATGGAAATCAGTCACTTCCTGTCGATGTGCGATGACACCGGGTTGTTTCAGCATGCGGTCCATAGCGTCCCCGATCGCGCCCATGGATATTGTGTCGACGACAATGCGCGCGCTCTGATTCTGGCCTGCGCGCTCAATGATCCCGGCGAAAAGCGATTGCCCGAAGTGCTGACGTCGCGCTTTGCTGCTTTCGTGCAAAACGCATGGAATCCCGACACGCGGCGCTTTCGCAATTTCATGAGCTTCAGCCGTTGCTGGCTTGAAGACAAGGGATCGGAAGACAGCCACGGCCGCACGATTTGGGCCTTGGGTGTCTGCGCGCGGAGCGATGCAAACCTCTCCCGCCGAGCCTGGGCCGGCGCGTTGTTCGCGGAGGTCATGTCGTCCGCGGAAAGCTTGCATTCGCCGCGCGCATGGGCCTTCGTGTTGCTCGGGTTGGACGCCTACTGCGCCGCGACCGGGGACGATGAGAGGGCCGCGCCTCTTCGTCTTCTTCTGGCGGACAGGCTGATGTCGCTGATTGGCACTGTCGGGACAAGCGATTGGATGTGGTTCGAAGACGGGCTTGCGTATGACAATGCAAGATTGCCGCAAGCTTTGATTTTGACCGGGCTGGCGACCAAAAAATCCGCTTACTCGGAGGTGGGGCTGAGATCCTTGCGCTGGCTCGTCACACAGCAGACATCGGCCACAGGTCAATTCCGTCCGGTTGGTTCGGACAGTTTCGGAGAGAAACGACAACGACCGAGGCAATTCGATCAGCAGCCGCTGGAAGCCGCGGCGACAATATCGGCCTGTCTCGCGGCTTGGCGTGCCGATCAGGATGGCCAGTGGAAGGCTGAAGCTGCGCGGGTCTTCGCGTGGTTTCTCGGCAGCAACGATCTTTCGGTCTCGCTGGTCGATCTCGAAACCGGAAGTTGCCGCGACGGCCTGCATCCCGATCGTCCCAATGAAAATCGCGGCGGCGAATCCGTGGTGTCATATCTGCTGGGCCTGTCTGAAATCCGCCAGATCGCCCGCCTGAGCGAAACTCAACCCAAACCGACAACGCTCGTCGCCTGATCGCGCGAGCGTTTTATTTTCATCAGATTCCGAGGGCGCTTTGTCACAACCACCATTCATGGATCGCCAGGCTCTTTATTTGCGTCCCGATCCGGCGCGCGTGATCGTGCGGCCGTTCAAGCCCGCGACCGAACCGCGCGATCTCAATCCGACCGACAAAACCCGCGCCAATCATATTGTCGCTCGGGTTCTTTCCCTCGATTGTGAGGCGACGGCAAACCAGTTGACAGATGTTCTGGAAAACTTCCAGGGCCGCCATCGCAACTTACTCCGTGCGTTCGAGGCGCGAGCGGATGAAATGGAAGGCGCGTTTGATAAGCATGCCGCGTTTACCCAGATGCAGCGGCAGCTTGTCGGCGCCTACTTCTTGAACGAGTACTCGTTCGAGGCGTCCGCTTTGTTCAATCCGAGCATCGTGCGCCATCCCGATCAATCGGGTGTCCCGCCCGGCAGCCTGCGCTTCATTTTGAGTTTGCGGGCCGTTGGCGAAGGCCACATTTCTTCGATCACTTTCAGATCTGGCGTTGTGACATCCGATGGAAAGGTGAACATCGATTCCACGGTGCGCCTTGCATCCAGTCCCACTGTTCATCTTCGTCCGGAAAGCGGCGACATCGAGATTGTTTTCAAGGCCGACGAGGACATCAGCGAGCGCGTAATCTTTCCCATCACCGAATCCCAATCGAACGGGATTGAAGATGCGCGTTTCGTTGAGTTCAAAGACGGCGGGCGCAGGATTTATTACGCAACCTATACGGCCTACAGCGGCCGCGCTATCGGGTCGGAACTGATTGAAACGTCCGACTTCCTTTCCTTCCGGCTCTCACCTCTGAAGGGCGATGCAGCCCGCAACAAGGGCATGGCTCTTTTCCCGAAAAAGATCGGCGGAAAATACGCCATGATCGCACGGCAGGATAATGAGAATCTCTACCTGATCTACTCCGACGACTTGCACACCTGGGATGGCGGTCAGGCCATTCTGAAGCCGCAGTACCCTTGGGAGTTCGTCCAGATCGGCAATTGCGGATCACCGATCGAACTCGAGGAAGGCTGGCTGCTGCTCACCCACGGCGTTGGCCCGGTGCGGAAATACTCGATCGGTGCCGCGTTGCTCGATAAGAACGACCCGTCAAAAGTCATCGGGCGCTTGCGTGAACCACTGCTGCGGCCGGATCCTTCAGAGCGCGAGGGCTATGTGCCGAACGTCGTCTATACCTGCGGCGCCATGCGTCACAACGACAAGATTATTTTCCCGTATGCTGTTTCGGACACGTTTTCGAATTTTGCCACGATCGAGATCGCCCCTTTAATCAAGGCGATGCAAGTGCAATGAGTCATCTGTCCCGCGCCAATGTCGTTTCATCGATTTAACATCTTTCTCAAGCCTCATCGAGAATGTCTGCATGGCGCGTAAAACGGTTTATATCGTTCAGGCCTTCAACGCGGGAAAAGGTGATAATCTCAAGCCTGATGCGCCGATCGTTTGCAAGTCGGGCGCAGGAGCGCTGCGCACGGCCGAGCGGCTTGCGTTGACAAAATTTGGTGTCGTTGCCTTCTTTTCGAGCGGCGATCCGGAAATGGGCGACTATGACGATGAGCCAACTGTTTTCTTCAGAAACGGCGAGATACCTGCCGCTCTTGATTAATTGAAAGTCCGAGCAGGTATCATCGAAGCCTTTTTAAGACGATAGATTTTTGATCGCTATTTTGGCCGCTTTGGCAGCACCTTCTTCAGTATCGGAATCTTCGGTGGTGACAAAGCTAAGCATGGCCTTGCCGGTTATAGACTTCCAAGTCCGCGCTTGCGCGATGCTTGCCCGCCAAAGCTCGGGCTTTCGTTGGAACGTTGTGATGTCGTAGCCTGAAAATTTGGCCAATTGTTCTCTATTGCAAAAATTTTTTGGACGACAGTGCTGCGCTTTAGTGGAATGCATAGCCAGCCAATTCTTAGGACGACGGACATGCCATATATTGCGGCGCAATATTCCCAATTTCGCATCTTCGGGCACAGAGACTGGATTCGATCAGGAATGCGCGAATTCGAATCCTCTCGCCTCAGCCACCCAGTCCAGCTTTTAGAGAACACTCTTTCAACGCGTGAGAAAAGGCGGCCAATCACGGGCTTCTTTGATATAGCCGCGCCAAAGCCCGCAAAGGCACCAATCCATTTACGGGTGAGCCTATGATGTTCAAGGCCAAACCGGCGCGCAAGATCGTGAGAGCTCGACCAGTCAAAGCTGCATAGGACGCAGTCTGACAGATTCTTAGTTAACTGTTCTAAGCTAGAGTCCGAGTTGCCGTCAGATTTGCGGCCAGGGGCGGAGTTTATTATGCAGATTTTTGAAACGACCGAAGTAATCGACGCCAGACGCTGCCGATATGCTCAATATGGCGGACGGGTGGCGACGATCAGACTGTGCGGCTCAACCGTCACGGGAATGGTGCGATCGGTCAGAGAAGATGCGTCAAGCACACCCAAAAAATGGATCATTACGATCGCGCCGAAGTAGAGACACCTAGGCCGCCCGTCACATGGCTAGAGAAGCTTCAGCAGGCGGTGCTAGTTGAGGAGGGGCCGGACAGTTCCGGGCTGCTCGCCGACGAATGTCACGGACGCATGAGCAGCGCCTTCGCCGAAGACGATTTGCTTGGCTACTTATAAAGGCAGCTGACCGCAAATCGGTGATGACTTATAAAAGTTCTACGCCATGAGAAATCCTCATGATTTTATTGCAGAAAATGGTTGGCTACCCCTGTGAAAGACTTTCAAAAATTGCGTTGCAAGACCTTTCTTAAAACCCGATTGACTCATCCTAGCCTCTCGTTGTTATATAGAACATATCATGAACAAATGGATTTGTTATTTGTTCTGTTCTGACGATGAAAAACTGACGGTGAAAACCTGAAAACCTGAAGAATTGGAGCGCCGCAATGGTCAGCGCGCGCATGAGTACGCTCGCGTCCTTGCGCGGCGAAATCAGCCGCCTTGAAACGGAAGCCGGGACGCAAGACGCACAGCGCGTGGTGCTGGGCCATCCCGGCGCCGATGAGGTGCTTCAGGGCGGCCTGATGCGTGGCGTGCTGCACGAAGTGTTTGCTCTCGAAACGCGGCAATCGGCTGCCGCAACCGGCTTTGTTGTCGGCATTGCTGAGCGGCTTGCTCAACACCGGCCGCTGCTCTGGGTGCGGCAGGATTTTGTGGAGATCGAAGCCGGCACGCTGTCGATGAGCGGTCTCGCCGAACTCGGTCTCGATCCGCGGCAGCTGGTGATGGTGCGCGCGGCCGATGCGGAGGTTGCATTACGCGTCGCCGCCGATGCGCTTGCGTGCAATACGCTTGGTGCGGTGGTGCCCGATCTGTGGGGCGAGGCGCGCGCGTTCGATCTCGTCGCCAGCCGCAAGCTGACTTTGACCACGCAGATCTCCGGCGTGCCGTGCGTGATGTTGCGCACCTCAGCGCTACCGAACGCGAGCACGGCAGAGACGCGCTGGATTGTGCACGCGGCGCGCTCGCCGCCCGTGCCGGCATGGGGGGTCTGGGGCCCACCGGTGTTCGACGTGCAACTTGTTCGTAACCGTCACGGCCAGACCGGCCAGTGGATCATGGACTGGAATTGTGATGAGTGCCTTTTCCGTGAATCGGCGGCGGATTCTCAGCCTGCTTTTGCCGCGCCTGCCGACCGATCGCATCCGGCGCCAACTGTTGCGCCGCGTCGCATTGCAAGCCGCAAGCGCCGCGCCGGGTGACGATATGTTCCGGCGCCCTTGGGTCGTCGCTGGGAAGCTGAACAACGCCTTGCAGATCACTGCGCTTGACGATGTTGCCACCGCGATCGGGCTTGAGGCACGATTGCCGCTCGCCAATGCGCTGGCGATCTGTCCCCAACTACAAGTGTTCGATCACGATGACGCCGCTGACGCGCAGGCACTGTCTCATATCGCCGACTGGTGCGATCGTTTCACTCCGCTGGTTGCGCTCGATCCGCCCGACGGATTGTTGCTCGACATCAGCGGCTGCGCTCATTTGTTCGGCGGCGAAGCAAACATGCTTCGCACGGTGTCGTTATCGCTGGGACAGCAGGGCTTTTTTGTCAGCGCAGCAATCGCTGGCACACCGGCCTGCGCGCGTGCCATCGCCTATGCCACGAACAACCGGATCGTGCCGGAAGGCGGGGAAGCCGAAGCGGTCGGCCCGCTTCCGGTCAGCGCACTCGGCGCGGACGAGACGATCACGCGCGGCCTGCGCCGTGCCGGGCTTAAGACCATCGGCGATGTCGCCGCGCGTGCCCCGCACGAGATCACCGCGAGGTTTGGCGCGGCGTTCACCGCTTTGTTGCAAGAGGCGCTGGGGCGCGAGGATGCGCCGATCTCGCCGCGCAAGCCGCTGCCGGATTTCATGGCCGAGCAACGATTTGCCGAGCCGGTCACGACGCAGGAGGTGATTGCGGCGGCGCTCTCTCATCTTGCGCGGGTGCTGGTGTTCACGATGGAGCGGCAGGGCAAGGGCGCGCGCCTTCTGGAAGCGAATTTCTTTCGCACCGACGGCGCGATGCGCACCATCGCGGTGGAAGCTGGCCAGCCGGTGACGCGCGTGCAGGTGGCGGATCGACTGTTTCGCGAACGGCTCGATGCGCTGTCCGATCCGATCGATCCTGGTTTTGGTTTCGATCTCATCCGCCTGTCGGCGCGGAGAGTGGAGGTCGTCGTGCAGGCGCAGCGCGACTTCGATCCGCGCGCGCAAGACAATGACGATGTCGCGGACCTGATCGACCGCATCGCCGCACGCATCGGCAGCCGGCGTGTGGTGGTGTATCTGCCACAGGACACGCACATTCCGGACAAGGCGACACTGGCTGTGCCCGCGCAATACCATCTGCCCGACGCCGGGCAAGCCATCTGGCCGGAGCGTTACGCAGGCGAGCCGCCGCTGCGGCCGCTGCGAATGTTCGAGCCGCCAGAGCAAATCGACGTTATTTCGATGTTTCCGGATGGGCCGCCCGCGCAATTCAAATGGCGCAGGGCGCAGCATCGTATCGCCAATGTGGAAGGCCCCGAACGTATCGCGATGGAATGGTGGACTCAGCCTGCGGACCTGCCGGGAAACAAAGACACGCGAACGCGCGATTATTTCCGTATCGAAGATCATGATGGTTGCCGGTTCTGGCTTTATCGAGAGGGCATCTATCGTAGAGAAGTCAAAAAATTCCGCTGGTTCATGCAGGGGGTTTTCGCATGACCTATGCGGAGATCGGCATCACCACGAATTTTTCGTTTTTGCGCGGAGCGTCGCACCCGCAAGAGTACGTACACAAGGCAAGCCAGTATTGCATGTATGCGATCGGAATCGCGGACCGCAACACATTGGCTGGCGTGGTGCGCACCTATGCCGAACTCGGCAATCGCCATCGCAAGGTTCGGTATAATCCAAAGCTGCTCGTCGGCGCGCGGCTGGTGTTTATCGATGGCACGCCGGATATTCTGGCCTATCCTCGCGATAGGCAAGCGTATGGCCGTCTTTGTCGCCTGTTGAGTAGGGGTAAACTGAAAGCCGACAAGGGTGAGTGCCATTTAAGCTTTGGCGATCTTGAGGAATTCAGCGAAGGACTGTTGTTTGTTTTGATGCCGTCATACCGGTTCGAGACGGCAAAGCTTCTTCACATGCTCGATGCATTGGGCAGATTGAAAGGCGAGGGCGTGTGGCTTGCTGCCAGCATGTTTCATCGCGGCGACGATCGTCGCCGCATGCTGAAACTGGAGCGGATTGCAACGACAGCGCGTGTGCCTCTGATTGCGACCAATGACACGCTGTATCATTTTCATCGGCGCCGGGCGTTGCAGGATGTTGTCAGCTGCATTCGCGAGAAGACGACCATTCATGCCATCGGAAAGAAACTGGAAGCTCACGCCGAGCGCCACTTGCAGCATCCCAAAGACATGGCGTGCCTTTACAGGGATTATCCAGAGGCGTTGACGGAAACCATACGGTTCGCTGATCGCATCGATTTCACACTCGATGAATTGAAATATCACTATCCCGATGAGCCGGTGCCGCCGGGCAAAACCGCGCAGCAGCATCTGGAAGACCTGACCTGGGCCGGTGTTGATGAGCATTTCCCGCAAGGCATCGATGGCAAGCTGCGGGAGACCTTGAACAAGGAGCTCCGGTTGATCGCCGAACTTGAGTACGCACCTTATTTCCTGACGGTGCATGACATCGTTTGCTACGCGCGCTCGGAACACATCTTGTGTCAGGGCAGGGGATCGGCGGCGAATTCGGCGGTCTGCTATGTGCTCGGCATCACCTCGGTGAATCCGGCCGAGACGGATGTGCTGTTCGAACGCTTCATCTCCAAGGAACGGCTGGAGCCGCCTGACATCGACGTCGATTTCGAGCACTCGCGCCGCGAAGAGGTGATGCAGTATGTTTATCGCCGCTATGGCCGCCACCGCGCCGCGATTGTCGCAACCGTCATCCATTATCGCCCGCGCAGCGCCATTCGAGACGTCGGCAAGGCGCTGGGCCTGACCGAGGATGTCACCGCCGCGCTGGCGGACACGGTGTGGGGAAGCTGGAGCGAAGGCCTCAGCGAGATGCAGGTGAAGCAGGCGGGGTTCGATCCGTCCAATCCGATGATCGTCCGCGCTGTCGAGCTTGCCTGCGAACTGATCGAATTTCCGCGCCATCTGTCGCAGCATGTCGGCGGCTATGTGCTGACGCAGGACCGGCTCGACACCTATGTACCGATCGGCAACGCGGCGATGGATGAGCGCACCTTCATCGAATGGGACAAGGATGACATCGACGTGTTGCGGATGATGAAGGTCGATGTGCTGGCGCTCGGCATGCTGACCTGCATCCGCAAATGTTTCGATCTGATCGCGGATCACAAGGGAAAGCGTTACGAGCTTGCGGACATCAAGGCGGAGAACGAAGACAGCCCCGAGGTCTTCGACATGCTGTGCAGGGGCGAATCTCTCGGCGTGTTCCAGGTCGAGAGCCGTGCGCAGATGAACATGCTGCCGCGCCTGAAGCCGCGCACCTTCTACGATCTCGTGATCGAGGTCGCCATCGTGCGGCCGGGGCCGATCCAGGGCAACATGGTGCATCCGTATCTGAAGCGCCGGCAGATGAGACCGGAGGACATCGAATATCCCTATCCAAAAGGCGGCAACAAAAGCGAGCTAAAAGATGTGCTACACAAGACGCTCGGCGTGCCGCTGTTTCAGGAACAGGCCATGCGCATTGCGATGCAGGCCGCCGAATTCACGTCCGAAGAAGCCAACGGCCTGCGTCGGGCGATGGCGACATTCCGTAATGTCGGCACCATGCACACCTTTGAAAAGAGAATGGTAAGCAGGATGATCGAACGCGGTTACGATCCGCAGTTCGCACAAAGCTGTTTCGACCAGATCAAGGGCTTCGGCAGTTACGGCTTTCCCGAAAGCCATGCGTCTGCATTCGCGCAGCTTGTCTATGTCTCGTCGTGGCTCAAACACTACCATCCCGACGCGTTCGCATGTGGTCTATTGAACTCGCAGCCGATGGGTTTTTACGCGCCGGCCCAGATTGTCGGCGATGCAGGCAATAATGATGTCACGGTGCGCGAGATCGATGTCTCGTTCAGCTTCGGTCAGAACACGCTCGAAGAGCAATGTGGCAAGCATCATGCGCTGCGGCTCGGTTTCCGCCAGATCGACGGTTTCAAGGTGCGCGATGTCGATGACAGGTTGGCGGCTGGGAACGAGTCTTCGAAAGACGACGCGCTGTGTTGGGACGAACGCATCGTGGCAGCGCGGGAGAAAAAGCCGTTCACGTCGCTCGAGGATTTCGCGCGCGAAACAGGTTTGCCGAAGCGCGCGCTGATCCTGCTGGCCGATGCCGATGCCTTCCGTTCGCTCGGGCTCGATCGACGTGCCGCACTCTGGGCCGTGCGCAGGTTTCCGGATGACGTGCCGTTACCGCTGTTTCTATCTGCGTCTGCGCGCGAGCAACCTGATGAAGGGGGCCTGCCGCTGCCGGACATGCCGATGCCCGAGCAGGTTGTCGCCGACTACCAGACCATTCGCTTGTCTCTCAAGGGACACCCGATGGAATTTTTGCGAATGATGTTCGAGGATGAAGGCATCGTGTCGTGTGTCGACATCTCGCATGACAACGACAAAAAGCACGTGCGCTGCGCCGGCGTGGTGCTCGTACGCCAGCGGCCATGCAGCTCCAAGGGCGTCGTGTTCATGACGCTGGAGGATGAAAACGGCATCGCCAATGTCGTCGTCTGGCCCAAGGTGATGGACAGATTCCGCAAGGAGGTGATGGGCGCGCGGCTGGTTGAGGTCGAGGGTGTCATTCAAAGCAGCCCGGATAAGGTTGTGCATCTTGTCGCAAGCCGACTGATCGATCGCACGGCCGATCTTACGGGCCTTGCCGACGATACATTGCGCTCAGGACGATCTGTGTCCGTCGGCCGTGCTCCCGTCCAGAAAGCGCACCATCCACGCAATGTGCGGATTCTTCCACCCTCGCGGGATTTTCATTGAATGGCCAAGATCGTCACCAAGATGGCCTATCTCGTAGGGTCATCGTTGGCGTCTAAGAGGAAGAATTGCCTTTTATTTCCGGCAAGGCGTCGATGACGTGGACGATATTCGCACGATCCGCACGATCGAATTTTGCTGAAGCATATCTTTTTGCGTCAGAAAACGCAGGGTCGCTTGCGGGTAGTTATCGCAGAATGCCGCCAGCGTCCCGGCAGCATCGAAGAAGGCATTCACAGGTTGGCGGTTTGGTACAGGCACTACCACCATCTCTGACGGATACAGCCGGAATTCAAATCTCTTCTTCCAATCATCATCAATACGATGCAAATGCTACTCGGCGCTGCTGACTAGTTTGATGCGCGATTCCGGAGCTTCCAGCAGGCTTCGATACGCTGCGAGGTAGTCGAGTGCCATTCGGTGCACCGTGAAGCGCGCCTCAAACTGCCTTCGGACTGCGTCCCGATCTATCTGCGCAAGGCGGCCGATCGCCGCCACGGCACTGATTTCGTCCTCGACGATAAATCCCGTTAGATCCTCTTCGACGATTTCCGCCACTGAACCGCGATTGTAAGCAATGACCGGCGTTCCGCATGCCATCGCTTCGATCATCACAAGTCCGAATGGCTCCGGCCAATCGATCGGAACCAAAAGGCCAATGGCGCCGCTGAGAAAATCCGATTTTTCGTGATCGCCGATCTCGCCGATATATTCGATCAGCGGATGGTCCATCAGCGGGCGGATGACTTCGTCATAATATTCCTGGTCGGCGCGATCAATCTTGGCGGCGATCTTCAGCGGTATGCCGCACCGGATGGCGATTCTGATGGCGCGATCGACGCCTTTTTCCGGCGCGATCCGGCCCAGCACCGCGAGGTAGCTGCGGGTCATCGGCCGCGGCATTAGCAGTTTTTCCGGAAGACCATGATAGATGGTGCGGATGAAATTGGCCTGCGGCACCGGCCGCCGCTGTGCGTTCGAAATCGAAATCACCGGGATCGATGAGAATGTCGTGAACACCGGCTGGTGTTCGGGCAGATCGAGCCTGCCATGCAGGGTCGTGACGAATGGCGTCGGCTGCCGTGAGAACAGCGAGAATGGATAATAGTCGAGATGGAAATGCAAAAAATCGAATTCTTCATTATCGCACTTCTGGCGCACGCGTTCCAGCATCACCAGGTGCAGGGCGAAAGGATCGCGAACCGACCCGTCGAGACGCAGCGCCTTCGGCCATGTCGCATCGAGTTTCGCAGATGTTTTTGAATCTCCGCTGGCGAATAATGTGACGTCGTTTCCAAGCGCGACAAGTTCCTCGGTCAGCCAATGTACCACCCGTTCAGTACCGCCATAAAGCTTGGGCGGGACAGCCTCCGTCAGCGGAGCAATCTGCGCGATGCGCATCCAGTCGTCTCCTATCGTTGTTGTAAGCTAACAAAAGCTTCGGTCTCTCGGCGGGCACCGGTATGCCGCGGGAGGGAACGTTTTCGCATGTGCGAAGTTCCCAAGACGCGAACTTCTTGTACGTCATGGCCTTGCTGATGCCATCTCACCCGATCAGTTTCTCGCGTATGCCGATGTTGCAGGATTGTCGCGTGATGATGGCGCGGCATGACATCAAAACTGTGACGGCAGACATGCGGCGCGAAAAGCGGCTGACTCAAGATTATCCTTTTGCTCGAAGAGGTTTTGCAAATTAGATGGACAATCTTTCACGATACGCTCATCGCCCTTTGGCATTCGTGCTGCGCTATCTTCGTCTGCGGCTCGCCTCGCATGTTGTTATATTGACCGCTGTTGTCGCCGCGGTTGCTTGTTCGGTAGGCACGCAATATGGGGTGAAACATCTTGTCGACGGTCTTGCGGCGGGACCGTCGCACGACGGTGGCGTATGGCTGGCATTCGGTTTTGTCATATCGCTTATTGCCGCAGATAATTTTTTATGGCGGATCGCAAGCTGGATTGCGAGCTTCACATTCGTTGGCGTCACCGGAGATCTGCGCCGGGATATTTTTCGCTATTTGACTGGCCACTCGCCGAATTATTTCTCCGACCGGCTGCCGGGAATGCTGACCAGTCGCATTACCGCGACATCCAACGCTGTTTTCACCGTTGAAAACATGTTCGTCTGGAATGTCCTGCCACCGTGCATTGCAACGATCGCAGCTATCGCGCTGATCGGCGCCGTGAGTTTTCCGATGACAGCGATATTAGCCATCGTTTCGGGTGCGATGGTAATTGCGATGTTTCATCTGGCTGCGGCCGGAAAACCGCTGCATGACGATTTTGCCGATAGGGCCGCCGCGGTCGATGGTGAGATGGTCGATGTCATCAACAACATGTCGCTGGTGAGGGCGTTCTGCGGCCTTGGCTATGAGCATGAGCGGTTCGACGCCACAGTCGGTCGCGAGTTGACTGCGAGAGGCAGGAGTCTGCGTTATCTTGAAAAGCTGCGGCTCGCTCACGCCGCCGTTACCGTCATTTTGACCATGGGGTTGCTGGCCTGGGCGATCGTGCTCTGGCACGATGGCGCGGCCACCACCGGCGACGTGGTGCTGGTATGCACGCTGGGGCTTTCCATTTTGAGTGCCACGCGGGATCTCGCTGTCGCTCTGGTCGACGTAACCCAACATGTTGCAAGATTGACGGAAGCCATAGGAACCCTCCTGGTTCCGCATGAGATGAAAGATCATCCGCAGGCCGAGCCGTTGGTCAAAGCCGGAGCGGCAATTGTTTTCAACAACGTTTCATTTAGTTATCCGGGCGGTTCTAGGGTTTTCGACAAATTCAACCTTCGTATTCGGCCAGGAGAACGAGTCGGACTGGTCGGCCCGTCTGGAGGCGGCAAGTCCACTCTTTTCGTGCTGCTACAAAGGTTCTACGACGCGCAATACGGCGGCATCACCATAGACGGTCAGGATATTTCGCGCGTCACGCAGCAAAGCCTGCGCGAAGCGATTGCGGTGGTGCCGCAGGACATCTCCCTATTCCATCGCTCGATCATGGAAAATATCCGGTATGGCCGTCCCACTGCGACCGACGACGAAATATTGCGCGCGGCGATCGCGGCGCGCTGCGATTTCGTGGAAACTCTGCCGAATGGATTGGACACCACGGTCGGCGACCGTGGCCTCAAACTGTCAGGTGGCCAGCGGCAACGTATTGCCATCGCGCGCGCGTTTTTGAAAGATGCGCCGATCTTGCTGCTCGATGAGGCGACTGCGGCGCTCGACAGTGAATCTGAAGAGGCCATCCGCGAAGCGCTGGGCCATCTGATGCGAGGGCGCACCGTAATCGCAATTGCACATCGGCTTGCCACGTTACGCAAGTTCGACCGGGTGGCCCTCCTAAAGGCAGGAACGATTATCGAAGATGGCCCACCCGACCACCTGATGCAGGGCCATGGGCCGTATCGGGAACTGGTGGCACAGGAAATCAGCCGTCTTGCCACTTCCGCAGCTTGATCCTGATATATAATGCCGTCGTCCCGGAAGATTCCATTAAGACGAACCGGCCGAGGTCAAATGTCATCTGAGACTGTGACGCAAATGACGATCCGGACCATCGAGCCGGTTTCGGAATCGCCGTTTTATATTCCGATGACGGGCCCCGCGGCGCGGCCCCGCCGTTCGCTCAAACATGACGACACCTTCATCGTTCTCGACAGTCATGGCGACATCGGCGCGTCCGCTGGCGGTCCCGATGGTCTGTTCAACGCCGACACCCGCTATCTTGCCCGTCTCGAACTCGTGCTGGACGAAGTGCAGCCGCTGCTACTTGGATCGAATCTGCGCGACGACAACTCCGCGCTGACGGTTGATCTCACGAATTCGGATGTCTACCGAAACGGTCGCATCGTGCTGCGCAAGGACATGCTGCACATCGTGCGGACGATTTTTCTGTGGCGGGGAACCGCCTATCAACGTATCGGCGTGCAGAATCACGGCGAGAACCCGGCGAGCTTTGACCTGCAGTTGCTGTTCGACAGTGATTTCGCCGACCTGTTCGAAGTGCGTGGCGAAAAGCGCCCGCGCCGGGGTATCGGTTCCAGTACACTGCATGGTCTGGCCGATGTGATGCTTGAATATAGCGGGCTGGACGGAAAGTCGCGCAGCACGGCGCTCCATTTCGAACCGCGGCCAACGCGGCTTGCTGCAAACGCCGCGACATATCATCTCGAACTGGCGCCGCAACAAAGTACATCGCTGTTTGTTGCGGTGTCCTGCAATAAGTCGATCGCGCGCAAGGGGGATACGTTCTTTCGCGCCTTGCTGGCGCACCGTCGCGAAATGCGCCGGTCGACCGCAGGTGCCACCAGCGTTGAGACATCGAACGATATATTCAACGAGGTACTATGCCAGTCGATGGCGGATCTCAACATGCTGATGACCGAGACGCCGCAAGGCCGATATCCCTATGCCGGCATTCCTTGGTATTCGACCACATTCGGCCGCGACGGGCTGATCACTGCACTGCAAATGCTCTGGATCGATCCGAGGGTGGCGCACGGCGTGTTGAAACGGCTCGCCCACTATCAGGCCAAAGCCGTCGACCCGCTCGCCGACGCCGAGCCCGGGAAAATTCTACATGAAATGCGCGGCGGCGAAATGGCAGCGCTGCGTGAAGTGCCCTTCGCGCGATATTACGGAAGCGTGGATTCGACGCCGCTGTTCGTATTGCTGGCAGGTCTTTACGTCGAACGTACCGGCGACGACAAGACGTTGAAGGAATTGTGGCCGGCGATCGAGGCGGCATTGCGCTGGATCGATGGTCCGGGCGATCCCGATGGGGATGGTTTTGTCGAGTATCGGCGCGCGTCGGAACACGGGCTCGCCAACCAAGGCTGGAAGGATTCCTACGACGCGATCTTTCACGCCGACGGCCGTCTTGCCGAAGGCTATATCGCGCTTGCGGAAGTGCAGGGTTATGTGTTTGCCGGCAAGCGGCTGGCGGCGCGCTGTGCCTTGCGGATGGGACATCCCGACAAGGCGCGGAAGTTAGAGGCCGAGGCGCAGTGGCTCGCCGAGCGATTTGAAGAGGCGTTCTGGTGCGAAGAGCTCGGCATCTATGCGCTTGCTCTCGACGGAGCCAAGCAGCCTTGCAAGGTGCGCACCTCGAACGCCGGGCAACTTTTGTTTACCGGTATTGTTCGTGAAGACCGCGCCCGCTTGGTTGCCGCCGATCTGATGCGGCCGGATTTTTTCAGCGGCTGGGGTATTCGAACCGTGGCACGGGGTGAAGCGCGTTACAATCCGATGTCCTATCATGACGGATCGATCTGGCCGCACGACAATGCGCTGATCGCGCTCGGTCTTGCACGTTACGGCATAAAGCATTCGGTCGAGAACGTGTTCAAAGGCTTGTTCGATGCCGCTACCTATATGGATCTGCGGCGGCTGCCCGAACTGTTTTGCGGATTTCAGCGCGAGCGTCGGCGTGGCCCGACGCTCTATCCCGTCGCCTGCGCACCACAAGCCTGGGCGAGCGCGACACCGTTCACCCTGCTGGAAGCAGCCCTTGGTCTCGAATTCGACGCGAGGCGGCTCGAGATTCGTCTACGAAACCCGCGCCTGCCTGCATTCCTCGATCAAGTTATCTTGCGGGATCTGCGATTGGGTTCGTCCAGCGTCGATCTGAAAATCCGCCGCCATGGCGATGAGGTGTCGCTGGAAGTGCTGCGCACGCGCGGCCAAATTCAGGTTTCCATCATCCTGGCGCACTGAATTTGCGGGTGTCTGGCGCGGTCCAGAACGTCGGACCTGCAATCGAACATTGCGCGAGAGGCGGGTTTTGAATTTCAGGAGGCTATATGCACGCAAAACGCCAGATCATATTCGTTGCGATGATTTTCGCAGTATTCACGACCGCCGCATCCTGGGCAGACGATAACAAGGACGTACCGCAAGGAAACACGTCGCCATCGGTGACCATTATTGGAGCGGAGGATGCACACGGCATACTGGGACGCGATGTCCGTAGCGCGGCGAATGAGGACATGGGACGTGTCGTTGACGTGATCGTCGATCGTACCGGAACGGTCCGCGCAGCTGTGATCGATTTCGGCGGCTTTCTTGGCGTTGGTAGCCGGAAGATCGTCGTGGACTGGAATGCACTGCATTTCGGCAGCATCGCCAACAAGGCCGACAGCATCACCCTTGAATTGACACAGGATCAAGTGAGAGCGGCGCCCGAGTACAAGGAAGATACTCCCATTGTAGTACTCGGTGCATCGGGCAGCCTCCAGCCATTGCGGTTCAGCCGCTAAACATCCTGGAGAGATTACGTGGCGTACTCACGGCGACAATCGTTCATCCGGATTGACAGTGGCCGTGACCGGTTGACCGCTGGTGAAGATGTTCCGCGGCCACCATCCGAACCGGAGCCGCGCCAGCCATTTCCATCGCCGTCGCGTGCGAGCTTACGCGGTCTCGATTGGTTCATCTTTTTTCTAGCGGATGTACAAACCGGATTCGGTCCGTTCGTTGCTGTCTATTTGACGACCCAGAAATGGACACAGGTCGAAATCGGCTTTGTTCTGTCGATCGGCGGGTTGGTCGCGCTGATTGGGCAAATGCCAGGAGGGGCCATCGTCGACGCCGTCCGCTCGGTGCGGTTGGTTGCCGGCGCTGCGGTCGCGGCGATTGGGATGAGCGCGCTGGGATATGCAGCGTGGCCGATCTTTTTGGTAGTCGCAGCGGCGGCGACACTGCACGCCGTTGCGAGTTGTGTGCTGGGCCCTCTGATCGCCGCGATCAGTCTCGGCCTTGTCGGACCGCTTGCCGTTGGCGAACGGTTCGGCCGCAACGCCCGCTTCGCATCGCTTGGCAACGGCTTTGCAGCGGTTCTCATGGGTGCGGTCGGCTATCTGCTGTCCAGCAGGGCAGTGTTCCTCGTCACATTCATGCTGGTAGTGCCGACCCTCATCGCGCTCTCCATGATTCGCAAGAACGAGATTCATTTGGCGCGAGCG
Organism: Xanthobacteraceae bacterium; assembly: GCA_019747015.1. Lineage (GTDB taxonomy): Bacteria > Pseudomonadota > Alphaproteobacteria > Rhizobiales > Xanthobacteraceae > Afipia. The sequence continues at coordinate 8,385 of JAIERI010000026.1, read as the reverse complement.
CGGGGCGCGCCGGCGTGCAACGAGGCTGATGCCAACGCAACGAGCGTAATCGGTTTGTTACGGCGGCGCCCATTATCAATCTTCGCAGGCAGCGTGTTGCTGCTACAGCTTGCTAACACCGCCATGCTTCCGCTGATGGCGGGCGTTGTGACGACCCGGTCAAGCCAGTGGGCGCCCGTGTTGATCGCCGCCTGTATCATCGTGCCGCAAGCCATTGTCGCGTTGGCGTCTCCGTCAGTTGGACGCCGGGCGCAGCAATGGGGACGGCGGCCGCTGTTGCTGCTGGGCTTTGCCGCACTGACAATCCGAGGCGTGCTGTTCGCCATCGTGAGCGATCCCTATCTGCTCGTCGCAGTCCAGGTTTTCGATGGCATCACGGCCGCAGTGTTTGCTGTCATGATTCCGTTGATTGTCGCGGACGCTGCATTCGGAAGCGGCCACTTCAATCTTGCGCAAGGCATTGTTGGCACCGCCAGCGGTATCGGTGCTTCGCTGAGCACCGTGTTGGCCGGCTATGTAAGTGACAGCTTCGGCAGCGGCATCGCTTTCACGGGACTTGCAGGGATTGCTGCGGCAGGGCTGCTCGTGATCTGGCTGGTGATGCCGGAAACGCGTTCTAAAACCGGTAACTGAAGACGGCGGGCAAGGCGGTTTAGCGGTTTGTGGAACCGCAGTTCAGGCACGTCATTTCAGGGCTACCGCGACTTATGTTTTTCTGAAATTATTTCATGGGTCGCTCGAATTGAGCAAATGCATTTCCACTAACCTGGCTGCTTTTATTGGGTCTTCTTGATGTCCGATCGCTCGTCTGAAACAGGTGTTGAAAAAGACAGCGGAAAAGACAAAGCCGGGGCGAATCCGTCAGAGGCACCAGTCAGCCAGAACGCCACGTCGAAGGCCAACGCAGACCAGGATGCCAAGATTCGCGAAGGGGAAGAGGTGCGCAGGAAACGGCGGCCATTCATCATCCGCATCGGAATCGGCATTGCCGCAGTCCTGATTCTTGGTGGCTTGATCTGGTGGTTGATGACGCGAAATCTCGAAAGCACCGACGACGCCTATACCGACGGACGCGCAATCACGATTGCGCCGCAGGTTTCGGGAATTGTCGTATCGCTTGATGTGAACGATAATCAATTCGTCAAACAAGGCCAGCCGCTCATTCATATCGATCCCCGGCAATACGAGATCGATCGCGAACAGGCGGAGGGTGCATTGGCGACTGCGAAGGCGCAGTATGAAGGTCAGCAATTCGGCGCTGAAATCGCCCGCAAGAATTTTCCGGCGCAACTTCAACAGGCGCAGGCCCAGTTGGCGAACGCCAAGGCAAGCCTTATCAAGGCTCAAGCCGACTACGACCGGCAGAAATCGCTCTCCAAACCGGCGACGTCACAGCAGGAGGTTGACGCGGCAACGGCGGCGCTCAAGCAGGCGGAAGCTCAGTTCATGCTGGCCGAAGCTCAGGTCGCGCAAAACTCGCCAGTGCCACAGCGTATCGGTGAGACCGACGCGCAGGTCGGCCAGCTCAAGGGACAGATCGAGCAGGCGCAGGCAAGACTCGATCAGGCCAACCTCAATCTGTCCTGGACGGTCATTACAGCACCGCAGGACGGCTGGATCACGAAGCGAAATGTCGAAAAGGGCACATACGTCGCGCCGGGTCAGCAGGTTTTTTCGATTGTCTCGCCCGAAGTCTGGATCACCGCGAACTTCAAGGAAAGCCAGCTTGCCTACATGCGGCCGGGCCAATTGGTTGCAATCAACGTCGATGCTTATCCCGCGCTCGATCTACGTGGTCATGTAGACAGCATACAACTCGGCTCGGGAACGAAGTTCACGGCCTTTCCACCGGAAAATGCGACCGGCAACTTCGTTAAAGTGGTTCAGCGCGTGCCGGTGAAGATCGTGATCGACAGTGGGCTCGATCCTCAGATTCCTCTCCCGCTAGGCATTTCGGTTGTGCCTTTAGTGACCGTAAAATGAGTGCAGCGGACGCAGCAGCACCGGCCACCCGCGACAGCTGGAAGCCGGCCCATAATCCGTGGCTGATCGCGGTGGTGGTAACGCTTGCCGCGTTCATGGAAATTCTCGACACCACGATCGTTAATGTCGCGTTGCCTCATATCGCCGGCAGCCTGTCGTCGAGCGCCGATGAGGCGACATGGGCATTGACGTCGTATCTCGTCGCCAACGGCATCGTGCTGACGATTTCGGGCTGGCTCGGTGATGTGCTCGGCCGCAAGCGTTACTTCATGATCTGCATCGGCATGTTTACGGTTTGCTCGTTTTTGTGCGGCATTTCACAAAGCCTCGGTCAGCTCATTTTGTTCCGGATGCTGCAGGGATTCTTTGGCGGCGGACTGCAGCCCAATCAGCAATCGATCATTCTCGATACATTTCCGCCGGCGAAACGCGGCGCAGCTTTCGGCGTGACCGCCGTCGCGACGATTGTCGCGCCGGTGCTGGGCCCGACGCTCGGCGGTTACATCACCGATCAGGTGACATGGCGATGGATTTTTTTCGTCAACGTGCCGGTCGGAATTCTGGCGGTTTTTCTTGTGTCAATTCTCGTCGAAGACCCTCCTTGGGAGAAAAACAAGAGAGCGCGGGGCATTGACTATATCGGCTTATCACTGATCACGCTTGGCCTCGGCTGTTTTCAGATCATGATGGATCGCGGCGAGGACGATGCTTGGTTCGAATCGAACTTCATCTGTCTGATGGCGCTGTTGGCGTTTCTGGGGATACTCGGCGCGATCGGCTGGTTGCTGATCGCGAAAAAGCCGATTGTCAATCTTGACGTATTCAAGGACCGCAATTTCGCGGCCGGCTGCGCCATGATCAGCGCCGTCGGCGCGGTTCTTTATGCAAGCGCCGTGATTATTCCACAATTCGCACAAACGACTCTGAATTACACGGCAACGTGGGCCGGCCTCATTCTGTCGCCGGGCGGTATCGCCGTCATTATCCTGATCCCGATTGTCGGCAAGCTGATGACAGTGCTGCAAACCCGCTACATCATCGCGCTGGGTTTCACGATCATGGGCGCGGGCCTTTGGTATTCAAGCGGTCTCGTGCCTAACATCGATTTCAAGACGCTTATGATCATGCGTATATTTCAAACCGCGTCGCTTGCGTTTTTGTTCGTGCCGGTCAGCACGGTGGCCTATACGACGTTGCCGCGCGAACTCAATGGCGATGGCGCGGCATTGTTTTCCATGTTCCGCAACGTGTTCGGCTCGATCGGAATTTCGCTCTCGACTGCGCAGATCACGCAGCGCTCACAGGTCCATCAAAATTATCTGTCGCAATGGGCGACACCTTTCCATCAGCCCTTCCAAGCGCTGATTGCCACCTATGAACAGGCGTTGCGGGCGATGGGCCGTGTCGGCAGCGCGGCCCATGACATCGCGGTGGGGCGAGTCTACTTGTCGTTCCGCACGCAGATCGCGGTGCTCGCTTACTCCGATGTGTTTTTCTATTGTTCGATCGTTGCCTTTCTGATGGTTCCGTTCTGCTTCTTGTTATCGCCGAAGATGGGCGGTACGCGAGGCGGAGGAGGGCACTGATGAGCACAGACGGCGGAGCAGGATATCTCGCTGCGCTGATCGCGCCGCTGTTGCTCACGGGCTGCATGGTCGGGCCCGACTTCGTGCAGCCGGACTCACACTTGCCGGAGCAATCGTTTTATGGCGACGCTGGCCCGGTCAATCCCGATGCGCCGTTGCCGCCGCCAACGGATCCGAACTGGTGGGCGGTGTTTCGCGATCCGATCCTGACCAAACTCGAGAACCGCGTGGCCGAGGTCAATCTCGATGTGCAGACCGCGACCGTTCGTCTCGCGCAAAGCCGGTTCCAGAGAGGGGTGGCGGCAGCGGCCCAGTTCCCGTCGATCAACGGCGATGCCAAATACACACGCGAACTTTACAGCAATAATGGCATCGTCAGTCTGCTCGGCAGTCTCGCGCCCGGCGGCTCTGCACCATCGATCTCGGCGATCAACGATTACAATGCCGGTTTCGACGCTTCCTGGGAGCTCGATCTGTGGGGCAAAGTGCGCCGGCAGGTCGAAGCGGCCGATGCGCAGGTCGATCAGGCCGCGGACCAGCGGCGCGATGTGCTTGTTTCAAGTCTGGCTGAAGTTGCGCGCGACTACATTCAGCTTCGCGGGGTTCAGACCCAAATCAGGATCGCGCAGGGCAATATAAAAGTCGGGCGCGATGTTCTCCAGCTCGCGCAGGAGCGTCAACAGCGAGGCCTGCAGAACGGTCTCGATGTTCAGAATGCCGCCGCGCAGGTCGAGGGCGTACGCGCGCAGATTCCAGCGCTGCAGCAGCAGGAATCCGAATATATCAACGCGCTCAGCCTGCTTCTGGACGAGCCGCCCGGAGCGCTGGGCGCTGCGCTTATACAGCCGCGTGCGATGGCGATTACCCCGCCGCTTGTGCCGCTCGGCGTACCCTCTGAGCTCGCCAGACGCCGCCCGGACATTCGTGCCGCCGAAGCGCAGTTGCATGATGCGACGGCAACGATCGGCGTTGCCGTTGGCGCATTTTACCCGACCGTACAGCTCAATGGGACCGCGGGTTTCGACGCGCTCGATTTCAAAAATCTCTGGAAGGGCAGTTCGCTGCAATACATGGTGGGACCGAGCCTGACCTTGCCGATTTTCGCTGGCGGCAAACTGAAAAGCACCCTCCATCTGCGGGAAGCGCAGCAGCAGGAAGCGGCGATCAACTATCACAAGACGGTTCTGCAGGCCTGGCATGATGTCGTGAACGCTCTGGTTGCGTATCGCCTTGAGCAGACACGCCGTGTGCGATTGAGGGCGCAAACAGACCATTCGCGTCAGGCGCTGGCGCTTGCCCGTGCGCGATATGGCGATGGCGTAACGGATTTTCTCAGCGTACTCGATGCCGAACGGACGCTGCTCCAAGCCGAGCAGCAATACGCCCAAAGCACGACCAATGTCGCGCTCAACCTGGTCAAGCTATTCAAGGCGCTTGGCGGAGGCTGGGAGCAGACATTCCCCGATCCGACGCCGCCTGCGACAGAAACCACTGAAACAACCGCCCATCTTTGATGAGCGCCTTTTGAAGAGTGAAATATCGGCCACGATCGATCTTCATAAAATCTCCGTCGATACCGTGGTCTTCGTGCGGACGGATAACCCCGGTCTAAATCAAATCTTCTGCGTAATTCCCGGCACAGCTTTACGGCATGCGAGCCTGCGACCGCTCAAATCCTGACGCATCACGCGCCGACCTCAGCGATGCTCAGGCAGAAATGCCGCCAGCCGAACCCTCGTCTCGCAAACATTCACGCCGGCATCACGCACGACGTTCGGCCACGCGACGGCGGCACATTGCGTCAGATTATTTTTAGGGCCGAAAACAATATGCAGCCAGTCAGCTTTCCGGTACCCTGGCTCCAAGCCGTTCCTTCAGGTGATCGCCGACGCGCATGGCATTCGCCACTGTCGTCAATGTCGGGTTTACCGCCGCTGCGCTGACGAAGAACGAAGTATCTGTCACATAGAGATTATCGAGGTCGTGTGCCTTGCACCACGGGTCTAGCACGGACGAGGCCGGATCCTTGCCGAACCGCACCGTGCCGAGTTGATGCGCCGTGCCGTAGAGCGGCAGCAGGGATGAGAATTCGAGGCGATGCTGGCTGATTGGATGGGCGTGGCTGACAAAGCCTCCCAGCGCATCGTGCAAAGTCGTCACCAGCCGCTCGTGACCTTCGAGATTGTTATACGTGTAATCGACGAAGATGCGCCCGCCGGATTCCAGGCGCACCCTGTTGTTGGGATCTGGTAGGTCTTCGGAGATCACCAGAAAACTCAATAGGCGTTCGGCGATGGCGTCGAAAGCAAATGTGGGCGCGAGAGCGGGCGGCAGATATTGCGAGATCTGTCCCTCCAGCGTCTGGCCCGACATGTATTCGAGAAGCTGAATGTGTCCCATGGGATAGTCGAAGCCGCCGCGCGGGTCCTTCCAGTAGAAGTCGTTGACCGCGAGGGTTTTCGGAAAAACCGAATTCATCGGCGCCAAGGTGAGCGAGACCATCGCCGTCAAGGTGTGAAAAGCGTAGTTTCGGCCGACCTGATCCGAGCCATTGGCAAGGCCGTTCGGATGCTTGTCGTTGGCGGAGGCCAACAACAACACAGCAGTGGGGACCGCGCCGGCGGCAAGAACAATGATGTCGCCGGTCCAGGTTTCCTCGCCTTGCGCGCTTTCGGTGATGACGGAGGTAACAGTTTTACCTGACGGATCGGTGTGCAGCCGTATCGCCTTGCGTCCGGTGAGCAGCGTGACGTTCGGATAGGCCATCGCCGGTTCGACGGCGCGGGTGCGGGCATCGCACTTGGCCTTTAACAAACAGGGATAGCCGCCACAGGTCTTGCATTTGATACAGGGCGTGGAGAGAGGATGCCCTTCGTCCCAATCGACTCCCAGGGGAAGTGGAAAGGGCTGCCACCCCTGGGTCTCGAGATGAGTCTTCAACTGTTCGACGCCGGGGTCATGGCGAATCGCGGGATAAGCATAAGCGGGCGAACCGGCAGGCTCGGCGGGGTCGATGCCCCGCGTACCATGCACCTTCCAGAGAATTTCTGCCTCATCGTAATAAGGCTTGAGGTCCTGATAATCGATCGGCCATGCAGGTGATACGCCACCTTTGTGCTGCGTCTCGTGGAAATCACCTTCCCGCAGCCTCATCAGCGCCGCGCCATAGAAGGTGGTGTTGCCTCCGACCCAGTAATGCGTGTTGGGATGAAACGGCTTGCCGCGGCTGTCGTACCATTGCTCCTTGGTGCGGTATTTGTTCTCGATGAACACCGCTTTGGAGCTCCAGTTGTCCGCCTCCCGCGGCAGATGCTCGCCGCGCTCGAGGATCAGGATCGATTTGCCGGTGGGTGCAAGGCGCTGCGCCAATGTCGCGCCTCCCGCGCCAGACCCGACGATAATCACATCGTAGCGTTGCGCCATGCTCAGTCCTTCAGCCTGTATTTGGCGGCGCCGGCGTTGATGGCGGCGCGAACCAGCGGTTCGGGGAGGGCGCGCATCACGGCGACGGCAATCTTGTTGTGCCATCCGGGAATGACGATCACGCGGCCATTCTCGTTGCCCCGGATGGCGATCTCGACGACCTGATCGGCCGTCTGCGAGAAGGCGCGCGGCGATTTGTCGATGATGTGCTGAATGCCGGCCTCCTCGGCGAACTCGGTCTGGGTGAAGCCGGGGCAGAGTGCGGTGATCTTCAGTCCCTTCGCGCGATATTCGGAATCAAGCGCCTGGCTGAACTTGATCATCAATCCTTTCACGCCCGGATATAGAGTGTTACCCGCAACACCCGGCGCAAAGCCGGCGATGGAGGCGATGTTGATGATCCGGCCGCAGCCTCGCGCGCACATGCCGGGAATGACGGCGTATGCCAACGCGCAGGGTGCGACGGCCATAGTCATCAGGAAATTGCGCTGTTTGCTCCACGGCACATCAAGGTAATCATGCGCAATGCCGAATCCCGCGTTGTTGACGAGCACGTCCACCTCGCGGCCACGTTCGCTGAGGGCGGCCATGATCGGCGCCTGCGCCTCGGGAATGGAAAGATCAGCGGGAATGGCAAAGGCGTCGATGTTGTGCGCCGACGAAAGCTGCGCCGCCAGTATTTCCAGCCGATCCTTTCGCCGTGCGACCAGAGCGACATCGAAGCCTCTGCCCGCATAAGCCCATGCGAAAGCCTTTCCAATCCCGGCCGAAGCGCCTGTGATCAGGGCCAGCTTGCGCGTCGTTTTGATCATGACCCCAACCTTATTCAATTTGTTTGTCAGAGCGGCGAAAATTTTCTGCAATGGCTCGGGAAGCACAGCGGGCTTTCGCTAGGAAGCCTGCGCCCGAAGCTTAAAAATCATGAATAATTGGAGATTTTCCTTCGATTGCGATGGCCATCAACCATGACCGGCCTTGCGGGCGACGATAAAATCCTGCCCAGTTGGCTCGCTTCCATCCCACCATTTGGTTGTGACGACTTTCTCGATCGAAAGACCGGCCTCTGCATAAAGCGCTTCCAGGTCCGTCAGGTCATAACAAACGGCAGCCTCCGGCGTGCCTTCGCCCTGAATCCAGCATCCGTCGCGCCTGCAATTGAAATTGAACGTGCTCTTGCCTGAGAAAATGCCCTGCGCAGAGAGAGGGGTTCGCAGATAATATGTGATGAAAGACCTTCCACCGGCTTCAAGGACGCGTGAAATTTGCATCAGATAATTTTCCATCGGTGTGCCCAGCATATGTGTGAACACCGAGGTCAAAATCACGAGGTCGAATGAATTGTTCGCGTAAGGAAAAATGAAATCATTGGCGCTGAGTTTTCCTTGCGGGTTAT
>JAIERI010000057.1 GCA_019747015.1 Xanthobacteraceae bacterium | reverse complement strand
CGCGCAGATTATCGGCGTTGACGCCGCTAACATTCGAATCCGCCAGCAGCGCGCCGACCAGCGCATCGAGCGGCGCGCCGCCAAGCCGTCCCGTGAGCCAGTGTCCGGTCTGCCAGTTCGGCGCATCGCTCCACACGTCCCCTGCGGCAGGAAACACCGGATAAGGCCGCGCATCCCAGGTCCACAAATGAATGCCGGACACGTCGATCATGCGCCCGCCATAAACCGGCGAGGACGGATTGTGCGCGTCGTCGCCGCCGAAATTGTCGTCGAACGCACCGATCATGGCCTCGAGATAACGGCGCTGGATCAGGTCGTCGCGCTCGCCGTTCGAGAAATAAGGAACGTTGCCTTCCGAGGATTTGGCGTCGGGAAACACGCTCGGCTGATTGGCGCCCTTGTCGACCGCCGGACATCCGATCTCGGTCAGCCAGATCGGCTTGCCTTTCGGGATCCACGCGGTCGGGCTGCCAAGCTCCGCGCCGCCGACACGCTCATAATGTGCGTCGCTCCACCAGTTCCAGATGTCCTTCGCGCGATAAATCCACGGCTTGCCCAATCCATCCGTAATATTGCTACGCGTCTGCGCCGCGCGCGCGGCATCGTCGGCATAATACCAGTCGTAAGCCTCGCCGCCCTGAAGGTTGCCGCGCAGATAATCACGGTCGTCAATCGAGGATGCGAGCGGCTTGTCGAGATGAACCGCGTCGTCGCGCCAGTCCGACAGCGGCGCGTAATAATCGATACCGACGGCATCGATGGCATCGCACGCCCACAATGCGTCGAGCGGGAAGCGTACCTCGGACGCATCCGGCGTCACCACATCGGAGCCGTATTCGGTCCAGTCCGCGCCATAGGTGACGATGGTGCCATCGCCGACGATGGCTTTCACGTCCGTCGCAAGCGCCGCCAGCGCTGTAACTGCCGGATAAACACCCGCGCCCGAGCGCACGCGCGTCAACGCCTTCAGTTCCGAACCGATCAGAAACGCATCGACCCCGCCGCAGGACACCGCCAGATTTGCGTAATGCAAAATCATCGCGCGATAGTTCCAGTCGCCTCCGGAAAAGAACTGCGCGATTTGCGTGGCGGCAGCCGGCGTGCCTTGCGGCGAGCCGGCGATGCCCGGCGCAGGATCGCAAGTGATGCGCCCGCGCCAGGGGAAAGCCGGCTGCGAGGCCGCGCCGCTCCACGGATCGGGCAGCGTGTTGCCGGGCGGAATGTCCATCATCAAAAACGGATACAGCGTCACCTTGATGTGGCGCGCTTTCAGCTCGGCGATCAGATGGCGCAAGCTGTCGTCGGATGGCGTGCCACCGAATGAGGGAATGCCGCCAACGCTTGAAACCACGTAAGCTTCCGGCCGCGTCACGCCCGCCACAGACCATGTGCCGCCCGACGTGATCTTGATGGCGTTGTCGACGCCGGGCCGCACCGTGCAATGCCCCGCCCGCAAATCCGAACCGAACCATGCGACGACGATGGCGACGCGCTCGAGATTCGGACAAGTCGCCTGCAGATCATCGAGCGAGGCGATGACGTTGGTCGCTGCCGTGGTGACGTGGCGGTTCTCCGGTGCGGACTGACCGGGGCCGAGCACGCGGACAACAGCCGACGTGTCGTAGCCGAACTCGGTCGTGCCGGGGATCAGCGTCACGGCGCGGGTCATGCGCTCGAGCTGGCCGATGGGCCGCACGATCTCGAACGACAATTGCGGAATGCGATTGCCAAAATCCGCCAGCGCCAGCCGCTCGAACACCACATAAGCAAGCCCGCGATAGGCCGGCGCATTGGCCGTGCCCTCTTTCGCCACGATTAGATCGTCGGCGCTCTGATCCTCGCTGCCGCGATGGACCCGCATCGTAATGCCCGACACGTCGAGCGGATTGCCGTCAGCCCAGATGCGGCCGACATGACCGATCTCACCCTCGCACAGCCCGACCGCAAAATTTGCAAAATACGAATAGATCGTCGTCGTGGTGGTCGCGCCGCCGCCTAGCCCGCCCTTGCCGCCGCCAGCGGCAGCAGTCTGCGTCGAGACCACTTCTTCCAGATTGGTCGCCCAGATCACCTGCCCCGACAAACGCGCACGGCCATAGACGCGCGGGATCGGCGCGCCTTCGGTCGAGGCCATGATATCGAGATCGGCGAGGCGCGGGCCCTGCACGTTGCGCGATGTCGCGAACAGCGACTGGTCGAACAGATTTCCGGCGAGCGCGCCGGCGACGCGCCCGGCAATCGCGCCGGCGGGCCCGAACACCGCACCGGCCGCGCCGCCCGCGACGGACAAAACCAGCGCCGCCATCAATCCACTCCGGGAAATCGAAACGCATAGGCGAGCCGCCGCCGCCACCAGGGCGACAACGCAACCTCGCACACCGCCGCGCCGTCATGAGCGTGGATCATGGTGCCGTCGAAAGTCGCAATCGCCGCATGCTTGGCGACGAAGCCTTCGCGCCAGCGAAACAGCAGCACGTCGCCGCCACCGATCTCGTCACATGCGACCGGCTCAAGATGACGCAACGCCGCCTGCGCCAGCGTTTCCTCGCCCCGCGCTTCGGCCCAGTCCGGCGCGTAAGGCGGCGGCATTTCCGGTTCACTGCCGACGCAGTTGCGCCAGACGCCGCGCACCAGCCCGAGGCAGTCGCAGCCGACGCCCTTGAACGAGCCTTGATGGCGGTAGCGCGTGCCGATCCAGCCGCGCGCCTCCGCGACGACGGCGGCGCGTGTGAGTGGTGAAGTCATGAGATAGAGTCCAGATTTTACGACGACTTCGAGCCGCCATCATTGGCCGCGCCGGGATCAGGCGCGGCAACGACGAAATCATTGCCGGGAATTTGTGGAAAGCCGCGAAAGTTGACACCGTTGGCGAAGCGATCGCGGCAGGTCGTGAACTGCTTGTCGCATCCCGCCGTCAGCGTGAAAGTATCGCCAATTGAAATGGATTCCGGCGTCGCCTGCCACAGCGACAGCCGCACCTCTCCCAGCGCGATGCGGTGATCCTTGATCTCGATGGCGAGGCCTGCATTCGCTCCGCCGGTCCAGACCAGACGGCCTGCGGTGAACACGCCTTCAGCAAAAAATGACAAGCCATCAACAATGACGACCGACGTGGAATCGACACGGGTGACGCTGCCCGCGCCATGACGCCCCGTGGCGGCCAGATCAATCGTGCAGCGCGCATCGCCAAGATCCGCGTTGCAGCGTGCGGTGTAAAGACGCCCGCTGTCCTGCGACAGAGAATCCGCAAGACACCGCAGTTCGGCGGTGAAGGCCTCGCCTTCGCGCTTGACCTCGCCCAGCGTGCTGCGAGCGATCAGCACTTTCAGCGACGGATCGCTCCAGTCCACCAGCCAGGTGTCGACCCTGGCCACATCGTAACGGCCCGCCGCGAGATCGGCTTCGCTCAACGAATCATCCGCCAGCGCGCCGGAGATTTCCGCGCCATCGACCGACAGATCGAAACGGCTTATGGCTTCGGACGCGGTGAAGCCGGTGCCTGCACGGCAGGGAATCGAGTCGACGAGAATATCCTCGTCGTGATCGGTAAAGCCTTGCATGGCGCCGTCGCGGCGCGTGAGGGTCCAGCAATTCGCCAGCATGGTCACGCCGCTGTCGAGTTTGGTCTGAAGCGCGGAAGGAATGTTTCTCATGATTTTGCTTACGCCTTGATCTCGACCAGAGGGATCTTCGGAATTGCGCCGGCGGCAAACGCAGAGAGATCGACTTCGAGATAATCGGTGTCGAACCGCACCGGCACGTCGAAGGTGAAACCCGCCGTCACCGCCGCACCCGGCGGGGGAGCATGTCCCGCCGCAAAGGTGACAAGGCCGGTTGTCGTGTCGCAGGAGAAATTTTCGCCCGGCACCTCCGTGCCCGCGACCGCGACTCGCACGCTGCCCGGCACCGGCTTGGCGATGGGCCGCGCATAAGGTGCGTAGAGGCCGCCATAGGTTTTGATGAGCTGAAAACTTGCGTTCGTGCCATCGCCGGTGCCGAGCAACTGATCCAGTGGCGTGACACTCCCGGATGATGAGGAATGATCGAGCCGGTCGCGCCAGCGAAAGCCATAGAGCTGTCCGCGCCGCTCTTCGAAAAACGCCACCACCTGCTGCAGAGCGTCGAACGTTTTCACGCCGTAGCCCGCATCATAGCGGCGGCGCGAATGCGCCCACCGCGCGTTGCGCTGTTCGCGCCCGGAGCCGAAGGTGACGATCTCGGTCTTGCGCTCCGGGCCGCCCGCGCTTTTCAGCGCGATGTCGAGCGGGAAAAGGATTTCGTGGAAGCTCGTCATATCAGGTCACATGCTGCGCTGGCCGCGCACCACCGCGCGCGCGATCTGGCCGGTGATGTAGCTTTCCGAACGGCGGAAGCTGCCGGGGTCCGGGGTCGCGATCTGGATGGTGACGTTGCTGACGCCGCCGCCGGCGCCCGCGACTCCGAGACGTCCGTCCGGTCCGCGCCGCAGCGGCATGATCGCTTCCGGCCCCGCTTCCCCGGCGAGACCAACGCCGCCCTGCATCAGCGGAAAATAAGCCGGCGCGCCGATCACCCCGCCCGACGCGAACGGCTTGATCGCACCGGCCGCCGCGGCGAAGTTCGGCGTGCCGCCGCCGCTCGTCCCGGTGAGACCGGAGATCAGGCTATTGAGGCCGCCGGCGATGCCGGCCTGGACCGGTTTCAATGCGAGATTGATCGACATGCTTGACAGACGCAGCGTCAGCGATTTCAGCACATCGTCGAACTGCTTGCCGCCGGTGATCGAGACCGCGAAGGCCTGCGTCATCGCGCGCGAGAAGCTGCTGGCGGTCAGCTCCAGATCGCGCGTTTTCAGCGCAAGGCTGTCGACGGTACGTGACGTATCGCCGAGGCTGGTGGTGGTGTCGCTCATCTTGAGGCATCCGGAAAACGTGACATCAATTCATCCAGCGAAGCGCGGTCGATCGGCTCGCGTGCAGGCCCGCGAACCGCGGCGATGGCGAAGGCCAGTTCGCGCGGCGTCATCGCCCAGAAATGCGCTGGCGGCAGCCGCAGCACACCGAGCCCGAACCCGATCGCCTGCGCCCACGGAAACGGCTTCATTGTGAACTCACTTGTTTGTCGTCGAAGGTCGCGGCGATGAGTTCAGCGGCGATCCGCACATAACCGGATGCGCCGCCCTCAACCAGCATCGCAGCCACTTCGTCATCGCTGATATTCAAACCCGCCCCGCGAAGACCCGCCGCGATAATGCGGATCAAATCGCGCGCCGAGACGCGGCCGGAGCCGAAACGCTCGGCCAACGCCATCAGGTCGTCGGCGCCGAACGCGGATTCAAGTTCAGCGAGCGCGCCGAGGGTCAGCACCAGCGTGCGCCGCTCGCCGCCAAGCTCGGCTTCGATCTCGCCGCGATAAATGTTGGGCATAATCTCGGCCTCAAAGGGAGGTGAACGTCAGCGCGCCGGCGGATTCAAGACCGATGTCGAACGTCACTTCGCCATTGTGCTCGCCGGAAAATTCAAGGCTCGAAATCTGGAACGGTCCCTCGATGGTGCCGAAGGCCGGCACCACGACCTGGCATGGTGTCACTTCGCCATCGAAGAAGATCTGGCGCACCAGCGCGTCGGATGAGGCATCCTTGAACAACCCGCGACCGGAGATCGAGGCACGCTTGACACCCGCGCCTTCGAGCAACTCGCGCCAGCGATCGGCCGACTCTGCGTGCGTCACATCGACCGTCTCGGCGTTGAACGCGATCTTACGGCTTCGCAGGCCAGCAACAGTGATGAAGCTGATGCCGTCGTTCATCTTGAGCAGAAGGTCCTTGCCCTTTTGCGCGCCCATTATTTTCTCCTTCAGGACAACGGTTCGGTCACGGCGCGAAAGCGCACCAGTGCGTGATAGGTCTTGCCGTCACTTTCGCGGCGGATGTCGGCGATGGAAAATCGCAAATTGACGAGGCGCTGGCCGTCAGGGGACAGCGGCGCATCGTCGAGTGCCGCAAGCAGCGCGCCGGTGATCGCGTGCGCCTCGCGGTGGCCGCCCTTGCGCGACCAGGCGTGCAGCGTCAGTTGATGTTCCTGCGTCAGGCCGCCGTCACCGGAGATGTCGCTCAGCCGCAGCTCGCCGAGTGTGACATATGGAAACGCCGCGTTGCGCGGCACTTCATCATAGACACTCGCACCGCCGAGCACCGAAGTCAGCGCACTGTCATGCACCAGCGCGTCATGGATCGCAGCGCGCAGCGCCACGTTGGCCATCGTCATGTGAATGTCTCTGAATTAGCTGATGCGCAGATGCGCGTCGATGTCGAGAAAGCGGCGGTCGTCACGGTCACGGATTGCATCAATAGTGTAGATGCGCGCGCCGTCGAGAAGACGATGCGCCAGTGTCAGGCTAAAATTGCCGCGCATCACGATGCGATAATTTTGCGTCGCACCGTCAGCATCCGCTTCGACGCTGTTGCGCGCGGCCAGCGGCGTCACCTGCGCCCACACGGTAGCGAAAGCGGTCCAGGTGCGGACCACGCCGCCCTGATCGTCCGGCGTCTCCACCGGCTGCTGAAGAACCAGCCGCGTTTTCAATTGTCCCGGGTCAATCATAATGACATCACTCGATACGACGAGATCATCGCGTTCACGCTCGGCGGCAGCATCGCTACGCTCGAACCGATGGTGACGAGGCTGCGGTTCTCATACCAGTGCGCGACCAGCATGCGGATCGCCTGCAGCAAAACCTGCGGCATGTCGGTGGACGCCGCGCCAAAACCGATCGCGACATCCAGCTCGATGCCGGCCACCGCGCGGCCAGGCGGCGGCAGCGACCAGCACGGCGCGGCGATCGTGCCCGCAGCCCGATCGATCACAAAGCGCCCGGTATCGACCACGCTGGCGACATTCGCCTCATTATAAACCCGTGCGGCGGCGAGCGATTGCAGCGGACCCAGCCGGGGCTTGATCCGTCCCTGCTCCGGCCAGCGATCGAGAACGATGCGCCATGTCTGCATCATCAGGCCCAGCCGCGTGAGCGCCTCGACATGGTTACGCGCCGCGCCGATCAGCGCCGCGATCACGCTGTCGTCGTCATCATGCTCGACGCGCAGAAAATCCTTGGCCTCGGTGAGCGACAGCGGCTCGCTTGCAGGCCCGGTCAAAAGTATGGCGGACATGATTCACGTCTCTTTCAGTTGACAAAACCGGCGCGCGAAGGCTCATGCTGCGGAATGACGCAGTGGCCTCGTCTCATTGTTATGTGTGCAATCAGCGCCATACTGACGGCGCCCGCGCTCGCCATCACCGGCAGCCGTTCGGCGCCGAGCGAATCCGTGGCGCGCGCCGTGGTCACGATCACCGGCTCGCGCGGCAATGTTTGCTCGGGATCGCTGATCGCGGCGAATATCGTGCTCACCGCCGCGCATTGCATCTCGCCCGGTACGTCCTATCGCGTGATCGATAACACCACCACGCCGCCAAGACTTCTGACCGCGCAGAGCGTGCTGACCCATCCGCAATACAACGCGCAGGCGATGGCGGCGCATCGCGCCACCGCCGATGTCGCGCTGCTGCGACTGCCCTCCGCCGTTCCCGCGAAAGCGCCCGCGCCGCTCGGCGCGCCGCGCCTGCCCGTGACTCTTGGCGCGCATTTCACCGTCGCGGGCGTCGGCGTCACTTCATCGACCGGCGACGATGTCGGCACCGTGCGCGCAGCGGCGCTCGCCGTCACCGGCCAGCCCGGCATGCTGCAGATCCGCCTGGTCGATCCGCTCACGCAAAACAAGCGCGCGGGCATGGGCGGCTGCACCGGCGATTCCGGCGCGCCGGCGTTCGAAGATCAGGACGGGCGCAGCGTGATCGTCGGCGTGGTGAGCTGGTCGACCGGCGCCAATAATTCCGACGGCTGCGGCGGCCTCACCGGCATCACGCCGCTGACGCTTTACAAGGACTGGATCGTGCAGACCGCGCGCAGCTGGGGCGCGGCGATTTAGGGCTTTCGCGTGAAGTAATCGGCCCCGGCGTTGATCGATGCCCACTCGTCGCCAGCCGAAACCTGCTTTGTCATCTGCCACAACGTGTTGATCGTTTCCTTCGGTGCTGCCGGATCCAATTGCCCGACCCATGCGGTGATTGCCTGAAAATTGCGCCAGTGGACCACAAAGGAAATAAGATCGCCGTCGATATAACCTTGAAGATCGCCGGTGGTTTGCGTTCCGTCGCTGCTGACAGCGCTCAGATACGTCCCTGAAAGCACATTGTTGGCCTGGACCAGAACGGCTTCGGATTTAAGCTCGTTTATCCAGGTCCCCGAAAAATCGATTGCAGCTCCGGTGCCGGCTTTCGCGCGCGCAAGCGCCTTTTCCTGTAACATTCGCAATATCTCCCCCAATAATGACGGGCACCTTAGGGGAGCAGCGGGATAATTTCTATCCGTGGATTCGAAGCATGCGAACAATTTCGATGCCTGCGGCAATCTCACCGGGGCAAAGCCGCTGACACTTTATAGAGCCCAGATCGCGCAGACAGCGAAGCCGGAGCGCGGCGATTTGGCTGCGCGATTTTGAAAGGCTATCTCAACTGTGTCATGCCCGGGCTCGACCCGGGCATCCATCATTTTAAAAGATGATTGCCGGATCAAGTCCGGCAATGACAATGTCATTTGCGCTTGCCGCGCTTGCGCCACTTCTTGCCGGGATAGGCCGACGGCGGCGTGGTGTAAGGCTGCGTCGTGCCGAGCTGGCTGCGCGACTCCACGAGCCGCCGCTGATAGCCCGCCCAGTTCGATTGGTTGGGCCCGCCGCCACGGGCGGAGGCGGGCGTTGAGGTCATATCGCAAGCAACTAGCGGCAAGAACGCGACAACAAGTAGGTAGATATTTTTCATCATCCGCCTTCACCGGTGTAGTTCATCACACGATACTCCAAACATCGGCATATGTCTTAAGTTCCGCACAACTTAAGTCGGCTTGTAAAAACCCCGGTCCAGATTCGAAAGCGTCATGCCGGCGTGAAACGCCAGAGGCTGATCATCGCTGTCTACAATCGACTGAATTACATTTCGCGCCTCAGTATAGCCGAGAGCGAGATTAGCACGAGCGGCCTGGAGCCGAACCATTGCGTTCGGGTAAGTGTAGAGAGACGTCAGTGCCCGGCGCTCATCGTCATTACGTGACTTGAGTTCATCTTTTACTGCGACCACCTGATCATAAAGACGATTGTATTTAGTGGTTTGGCGATAAAGGACAGCTTCATGCTGTTTGAGCGCGATGGCTGTGAAACGAGCGACAAGCTCCTCAACGGATTCCTTCTGAAGCGCCGTCCAGCGTCTCATGGTTTCATCACCCCGTGTAGAACAGCACGTAGGGCTTTGCGGAATACGGATCGCGCAGCACCCGCACGCCGAGATGGTCCACGATCAGATAGCCGCGCCTGAAATCGCCGAACGCGATGGAGAGCGAATTCGCCACTGTCCTAGTTCGATAAGGGGCCATCGAGTATCAGAAGATATGTGCCTGCATGACCGGCAATGGGATACACCTTCGAATCAGCAATCTCTTCGATCTGCCTCCGAGCTTCCGCTGGGACGAGACTAAAAAGATTGGTCGCCACGTTAAAGCGAACCTGAAGATTCGGATGAGAAAAAAGCTTGGTTAACACCAGCCGTTGATCACCAGGGCGCCGTGCTAGCTCCTTGCTGATTTCATGAATCTGAACAACTAATCGATTCACGAGGGAAACACGCAGTACATTTGCAGCAACGTCTTCTTGAAGACTCAGCTGAACAAATCGTTCGACGAGATCCTCGATATTTAATTCGGAAAGAACAGCGCCTCTCATTTAAGCACACCATTTTTTCTCATTATAGCCAATCCGTAAGCGCGTCTTGTTTCAAAATCCTTATCCTGTAGAAATTCCCGCAGAGAGCGAAAACTCCCGTCCGGCTGAAGTTCAGTTCTTTGATAATCTGCCGTGATATCGTAATGCTTTAGAGTTGGAATACGAGCAAGATTGTCGCGACCCTGAATGAAGCTCTCCGGAATTCCTGCATTTTGCGCAGCCTTCTCCTCCACAATGTGATGGTCATGATACCCCGGCTGACTGGCTGAGCCAACCAGCGCTTGAAGCTCCTCAAGATTCTTTGGCGGATCATTGGACGATTTGATAACGTCGGTGAGAGCCTTGATCTGTTCGATCTGATCCAACGCCTCAAAATATGTACTCACCACTGGCGAATAACGGCCAACAAGACCGATCCACTGCGCGGCAGCCCTTACAAAACCCATTCGCTCACTGCCAGTCGAGGGCCGCTCCGTTGGAATTTCCGGTGGGTCGTTGGATGGAAGTTCAGGGCTGTCACCCGGCGGCGGATCGCCGGCGAGTTGAACGCCATTGAGGTCGAAGTCGCCCGGCGCAATCTGAAACAGCGCAAACAGATCGCTGAAATTCGGCAGATCGCCGAAGTCGATGTTGCCCATCGGCTGCGCGATGCTGCCGGGGGCGCCATCGCCGCCCGAACTTCCATCCGTCCAGCGGCCACTCTCGCGTCCGCTGCCCGCCGGAACACGCGGCTGGCTGGGACTGTATTTGCGGTCCAATGCGGGAAGCGCACTTGTTAAATCTGAACCGGGCTTCAGATAGCGCACCGCATCCGATCGCACCCACCGATATGCGTCCGGCCGCAGCCATCGCTCTTGCTGATGACGCAGAAAGGCAGCCTCGCGCGGGTTCATGCGGCGCGGTCCCGGATTTGCGATTTGAAACAAAAACGGCGCGCTGTTCGCGCGCCGTGCAATGATCGTTTGAAGTCATTCGCCGCCTTCAACTCGCCGCGAATTTCACCAGCTTGATGGCCTCGAAATCCTGCACGCCGCCGCCGACGCGCTTGGTGGTGTAGAACAGCACGTAGGGTTTTGCGGAATACGGATCGCGCAGCACGCGAACGCCGAGCCGGTCCACGATCAGATAGCCGCGCCTGAAATCGCCGAACGCGATGGAGAGCGAATTGGCGGCGACGTCCGGCATGTCCTCGGCCTCGATCAGCGGAAACGTCATCAATGACGCGCGCCCGCCGGCCTGGGTCGGCGGCTGCCAGAGATAATCGCCGCCAGAATCCTTGAACTTGCGGATCGCCGCCTGCGTCTTGCGGTTCATCACAAACGTGCCGTTCTGCCGGTAGCCGGCCTTCAGCGCATAGATCAGATCGATCAGCACGTCGGAAGGATTGCTCGCCGGAAACGCACCGGCCGAACCCGAGGCGATATAGCCGAGATTGCCCCAGGTCCATGAGGCGTTGGCGACGGCGGTGTAATTCAAAAAGCCCTTCGGCTTGTTGGTGCCGTCGCCGTTGACGAACGCCGCGCCCTCCTGCACCGCGAAGGTCAGCTCGACCTCCGAAGCGATCCACTCGTCGATGTTGACGGCGGAGTCATCGAGCAGCGTCGCGGTCGCCGCCGGCATGGCGTAAAGCTCCATCGCCGGAAAGCTCAGGGCGTCGAGCGTGGGCGAAGTGGTCTGCGTGCGCGCATCCGTCTCGCCGACCCAGCCGGTGGCCGGTCCCGCGGTCATGAACGGCTTTTTGTAAACGCCGCCGGAAATCTCGCGCACCATCGAGATGGCGCGGATCGGCGAAATCGCAGCCAGGCGCTGGCCGATCTCGTGCTCGAGTTCGTCCGGCACGAGATAGCCGCCATCGGCGTCCGAACCCGAGGACAGCGCCTTGGTCTCGATTGCCTTGAGGCCGGCGCTTTCGCCGCCGCGCACGTAAGCATCGAACGCGCTCTTGTGTTCGCGCGCGGCGGAGCCGGCGGTGCGGGCACGCGTGCCATCACGCCGATTTCCTTCGAGCCGGTTGCCTTCGAGCAAAGGCCGCGCGTTCTTCAGCGCCAGATCGTCGATGCGCTTCATCTGCGCGTCGAGCGCGGAATTGATGCGGTCAACCTTTTCATCCAGCAGCACGTCGCCGCGGCGGCCCAGCGAGGCCAGGCGCTCGTCGTTCGAGGATTTGAATTCCTCGAACATCTGCATGAAGGCGTCGTGCTCGCCGCGCTGCGCGGACGAGATGCCGGCCTTGTGCTCCGGCGCGTGATCTTGAATGTGGTCCTGGATATCGATGTCCATGTGGTTCTCCTGTGGATTGGGTTGGGCAAACAAAAACGCCGCCCGGTGGGGCGGCGATTGTCAGGTATGGAAAGATAAAACGCGGGCTAAGTTTGCGTTTCTTGAAAGATACGCCATTCTTCAGTAAGAATGGCACAACTGCGCATAGCTTTTAGAAAAACGGCCTCGGATATCATCCCCGTAATTGACCGCTCGATTAGCGCGCCTAATGGTTCAGAATCTGGAGCCACAAAACTATATCCGTTGAACTGAAGAAATACCTTTGCAGCGGTCAGGGCAGTGCGCTTATTGCCCTGCTGAAACGGATGGTTCATACCGATGCCAAGCAACAGAATACCGGCGAGGTTCGCCACATCTTGTTCGCCATAGGCCCACCGGTTAATAGGCCGCGCCATCCCGCTCGCTAGCAAACCAGGATGTAATAAAACATGAGGCTCGCCGGTTTGTTCGACGAGCCTCTGATTAATGCGATCAACCTGCGCCTCGGTCAACCAAACAGGTTCACTTGGCAAGATAATCCAAGGTCTTCGGGAACCGGTCAATCATATCGTCGATAGCCGCATCCAAATCGTGATTCTGCACCCGAACAGGTAGGCGCGGCGCCTCCTTCGGATCGATCTTACTCTCGCGATCGGGTGCGCTAACTATCTGCTTTTTAAGCGCGAACACGATTTCATCTCTGGCTTTTTCTAGCGTCGTATCAAACATCGGTACCAACGCAACGGGATATTTGCCCGTTCCCTTGCAATTTGCAACCTCTGTAAACTAACCTTCTGTAGTTAACAATTACCGCTCGGAATGTAAGATACTGATTTCATAACATTTTCTTCACATTCAGTATTCCACGCAGGATCGGCACCGATTTGGGCGTCAGGGATGCCCCCTTCACCGCCCGCACCCTTGCCCCCGCCAGAAGCGGGAAGGTGACGATGGAAATTTCCCAAAGATCGACCTGATACAATTTGCGGATGCGGGTTTTCGGATCGATCCGCCCGCGCACGGTGCGATAACCGATCGACAGGCCGTCGATCGCGCCCTGCTGCACCAGCGCCATCAACTCGCGGCCCCGCACGACTTCGGGGATCAGGCGTCCCCTCGCCCACAGCCCGCGAATGTCCTCGCGCAACTCGAGCCAGATGCCGACCGGCTCCGATGGGTCGTGCTGGAACAGCATCGGGATTTTTCGCAAGCCCCGGCTTTGCAGCGTCTGCGTGAATGCACCCGGCATGACCATGTCGCGCGCCTGATCGATCTCGCCGAACAGGCTCGCATAGCCTTCCACCGTGCCGTCGCTGGCGAGCGTGACGCGGGATGTGGAGGAGAGTGGCGCGTGCATGAGCGATCTCGCAGGATGCAAGTTTGGGCCGGCGCAATGATGTGAAAGAAAGCGCGGAGCTATTTCGCGCGCTTGGCCTTGCGGCGCGGCGATCTGGCGCGCGCGGGCTTCGCCGTCAGCAGACGCACCGGCGCCTTGTGCTGGATCTTCTCAAGATGCGCCAAAAATTCGCGAAACACCGTGAGGTGTTCCGTCTTGGCCTTGGTCTCGCCGCTGATCGAACGCAGCATCGTATGCAAATCATCCATGATGAAATCCTTCAGTCAGATGTGTTTGAACGTTTGCGGCGCGCGCGGCGATTGAACAGGGACAATTCGCGCACGAAATCGTCGAACCGGCGCGAGGCATCCGCCAGCTCGCGCAGCGTGAACAGAAAGGCGAAGCTCGCCGCGCTGGCCCACAGAAACAGCGCCAGATGCGCAAGGTCGCCGCGTTCGGTGAACGTGCGGATCAGATCGGTCATGGCTGCTGCTGGAATTGTTGTTCAACGGCAAAACGACGTCTGAAAAGACCGATCGTTGCGGTTGACATGCATCAATGTGGCAAAAGGGTCCGCGCTCTAGCGTATATTTTCAGGTATGGGAGAAGCATATGACCAAACATCGCCGCCTGGTATTGATGGCTTCCGCCGCCCTCGCGATGACCGGATCGATAGCAATTGCCCAAACCGTCGGTAGCGGATCGGGAATGATGGGTTCCGGATTTGGTATGATGGGATCCGACGTAATGATGGGATCGCGGATGTGCAACCGCGAGTCTGGCGGTTTCATGCAATGGCGCACCGAAGGACTCGCGGAAACGTTGAAGCTGAATGACGCCCAGCGGGCCAAGCTTGAGGACTTCAAGGCAGTTTCCGCCAAAGCGGGCGACACAATGCGTAGCGCCTGCACCGGCTACATCGGTGCCACCGTGCCGAGCCGGATGGAGGCCATGGAAACCCGCATAGGCTCGATGCTCACCGCCATCACGACGATACGTCCCGCCCTTGACGCATTTTATGCTTCGCTGACCGACGATCAAAAGGCGCAGTTCGATTCCCGCGCAGGCCAGCACATGCGCTGGCGTGAGATACGATAGCCGCTCCCGGTTATGAAGCTGCTGCCGGCCCCTGCACAGTGATAAAGCCCACTGGCCCACCGGGAACGTCGTCATCGAAAACGCCGATCACCAGCTGCCCCGTGCGCCAGGCGCAGGTATCGAGATTGCTGCGGCCCTCGAACAACAGCGGTCCATCAACCGCGTTGTCATGGCCATGCACCACATGGCGCGCGCCGTAGCCGCCGGTTTCGTCCCTGCCGTAGCGCTTCCACAGCAGCACCTTCTCGCTCTGTGCATAAAGCGGCAGAACAGGATTGAGACCGGCATGAACATAGATACGATGCACATCTTCATGCATCAGCGGCCGCACATCTAACCAATCGATATGCGACTGCGGCACCGCGGCGGCATCGCCATACGAGGCAAGCGTCGAGGCGCCGCCCTTCGCCAGCCATTCGGACATGTCGGCGCCGTCCCTAAGCGCGCTCACCATCATGGCGTCGTGGTTGCCCTTCAGCGCAACGAACTTGAAATCGCGTGGCGGATTCGTCTCAAGCCGCTCGATTACGCCGCGGCTGTCCGGGCCCTTGCTCACATAATCGCCGAGCAACACCAGCGTGCCGCCGTTTCCCGCGGCATGCGTGTCAATGCGCGCCAGCGCCTCATCCAGCAGATCGGCCCGGCCGTGAATGTCCGGAATGACGTAAGTCAGACTCATATCGCATCCAGCAATGAGGCAACCACATCTATTCGAGCCGGTCGCCCCCGTCCACCGGCGCGTAGCCTGTCGCCTCCCGCTTTTCATTCAATGTCAGGAACGGCGCGGCTGCGACACGGTCCCACAGCGCGGCGCGGTCGGGCGCGAGCGCGTCGATCCTGTCGGTGTCGATGGCGATGCGCAAATCAGAACCAAACTGCGGTGCCAGCCACTGCATCAGCGAGGTGCCGACGCGCGTGGCTAGGGGTAAAATCGTCTGCCGCCATAGCGCGCGGTTGGCTTCCTGGAAATTCGCATACGTATTGTCGCCGGGAATGCCGAGCAGCATCGGCGGCACACCGAAGGCAAGCGCGATTTCACGCGCCGCGGAATTCTTGGCTTCGAGGAAGTCCATGTCCTTCGGGGTCATCGACATCGCCTTCCAGTCGAGCCCGCCCTCCAGCAACAGCGGGCGCCCGGCATTCACCGCGCCCTGGTAGGTGCCTTCGAGTTCACGCTTGAGCCGGTCGAACTGCGAATCGGAGAGCACCGCGCCTTCCGGCCCGGAATACACCAGCGCACCGGACGGCCGCGCGGCGTTGTCGAGCAAGGCCTTATTCCAATGCGCCGCCGCGTTATGCGTATTGATTGCAATCGCCGACGCCTCTGCGGGGGCGAGACCGTAATGATCGTCGAGCGGATGAAAGAACGTCAGATGCAGGATCGGCGGCACGCGCGTTGACATCTGGTCGAAGCGCACGCTGCGTCCGGCGACGCCATATTCATAGGCCTCCGGCCAGCCATCAGTGCCCGGCACCACTTTCATGCGGTCCGGCCGTAGCGCGTAGAGTTCGCGGATTTGATCGTCGAGAGCGACACCCTCTATATATGCGTTGCCCGCGAGCAGCATGTGAGCGTAGAGCGTCTCGAAAAAGCTCGCGCCGTCCTGGCGCGGGTTGGGCCGCGCGAGAAGCTGCAATAGCGGATGGCTGTCGCGTTCGCTTGCGCCTTCATAAAGCAGGAAGCAGCAAGACGCCGCGTTTTCCGCGACCAGCCGCACTGCGCGGTGCACGATGGCGTTGGCGAGATAGCCCTCGCGGGCCAGCGCCGCATAATCGCGCGGCGTCCACCGCGCCCGGCCGCCGCTTTCGAAGGCAAGCAGCCTTGCGGTCCGGCTGGCTTTGGTTTCGGGTGCGCGAAACAGGTCGAAGAAACGGGGCATGAAAAAAGCCCGCCTGAGGCGGGCCCTTCTGTCTGGCATTAAAATTTCTTGCGGGCGGCGTCAGTTGACCGGCTCAGGGAAACCGCGAATATCGGCAGCGACTTTCGGAAATTCGGCGATCAACCTGTCCGCGTTGCCGAGTTCAACATCGGCTGGAATGACACCCGGCCACTCGGTACTGGCGCCGAGAAACCAGCGCCTGTCGCCAACGACGCGCGCAGTGTGAAACGTGTTGCCCGGAATCAGAAGCTGCACGCGCTGTCCTGCCCGCAGATCCGGCCCAACAATGACGCGCTCGCCCTCCCCGCGCAGCAGCAACACTTCGAGCGGATCACCGAGATAATAATGATAGAGTTGATCGTTGCGGATGCGATGCAGCTTCACCGGCGCCGGCGGCGTTACCATGAAATACAGCGCCGAGCCCATCGGCCGGCCTTCAGCGAAAGGCGCGGGCAACCCGCCTGCCGCGATCTGCGGTTTGGCACGATAGGTCTCTTTCACGAAACCGCATGTTGCGTTCGCTTCCAGACCAAGAACCGCGCGCACCTCATCGGCCGTCATTCCGCTTGCATTGCTGGCCATGAAGTCCCCCGGTTGCCGGCGTCAGACTACGGCCACCGTCCCCGTTAGACAATCACAACCCCCTCACCCGCGGCGCGCCGCGCGCGCCGTGGGTCAGCGACGCCACCGCCCACACCAGGGCGTCGAGCCGGTCCGGCGAGCGGCCGGATGTCAGGCCCGCCGGGCCGAAATCGCACATTTCATCTTCGAGCGCCGGAAATACACCGGCGTGTTTGACCCGGCCCTGTTCATACAAAGTCGCGACCGGCTCGGCACGCAGATATTTGCCGCGCAAGGCGCGCACCGATTGCACCGGCACGTTTGTATCGACTTGCGCGATCACGACCTTCACCATGTCGCCGCCCTGATTGACTTCCACCACTAATGCGTCGGCTTCCAGCTTTCGCCACAGCGCGATCGCCTTGGCCGCCCACACCGACGGCGTCGCGTTCGCAACCGTTTCATCGGCGAGAACAACAATCGCGCCCTCGCCTGTAATCCCCGCCGCGACGATGCCGCAGGAATCCGCACGCTTGCCGCTTGAGATCGGCGGATCGACCGCGACCACGACGCGCGCCAGTGAAGGCGCAATGTCGATCCGGCATTGCTCGATCAGCGAGCGGGTCCACAGCGCATCGGGCCGGTCCTCGATCAGTTCGCCGTCAAGCTCCTGCCGCCCGAGCCGTGTGCCGGCGTAACGTGCCATCACATTTTGCAAAAAGTTCGGTGCGAGATTGAGCGCGTTGGCTTTCGTCGGCGCATGCGTCACCGCGCAGCTTGCGTCTTTCAGCAGTCTTTTAATGAGCGCCGTCGGCCGCGGCGTGGTCGTGATCAATTGGCGTGGCTGTGCGCCGAGGCGCAGGCCGAACTGCAGCATGTCGAACGCCGCGTCGGCGTAGCGCCATTTCGCCAGCTCGTCCGACCACGCACAGCCGAATTGCGGCCCGCGCAGACTCTCCGGATCCTCCGCCGAAAACGCGTAGGCCACCGCGCCATTATTCCATTCGAGCCGCTTGCGCGACGACGTCCACAAAGGCCGCTCGTCGCGCCGGTGCACCGCGAGCAGACCCGAGACGCCCTCGATCATCACCTCGCGCACATCATGCTCGCTCTCGCCGACCAGCGCGATGCGTTCCACAGGCTCGCTCGCCAGTGGCGGCAATCCCAGCGCCTGCGCTCTGATCCATTGCGCTCCGGCGCGTGTCTTGCCCGCGCCGCGCCCGCCGATCAAAAGCCATGTCAGCCAGGCGCGGCCATTGCCGGAAACATCGGGCGGCCATTGATGTGGATGCGCGAACAATTGCCAGTCCGCGGCGATGAGATCGAGTTCGGCTTCATTCAGCCTCGCCAGGATTTGCAGCCTTTGCATCGGCGACAATCCTGTCCAGGCGGCGCGCGAGCTGGCGTCGAAGCTCGCCGATGTCTCTGGGCACGGCATCGTCATCGCGCTTGGTCTTCTCCTCCCCGGCGCGAAGCTGCATCACCTCGCGCAGAGTGCGCGCCAGCGAGGCCAGCGTGCGGGCGCGGCGTTCGGCCTGATTGCGTTCGCGCAGCTTAGTGCCGCCGCTGACGATCATCTCGATCTGCGTCAGTTCGTCTTCGATAGCGCTGGAGACGCGCGCGAGCAGCGTTCCCACCGGCGCGGACATATCCTGATTCAGGATTTTCGAGGGAACATGACGGCCTTGCGTGACGATCGAGACAGCCTTGCTGTTTTTCCTTGTCCCCGAAATCTTCGTGCTTTTCGGTGCGCGCACGGCTTTCCGCCCCACCGGCTTTTTGGCCGGTCTGGCAGATGTCTTCGCAGCCATGTTCGACTAATCCTCAGCCGGCCATCTGCCGGCGCGTCATCCGTGCATCAGGTGCGGAAGAACAGGAACCACACGATCGCCAGCGTAAAAATCGCCGCGACGGTCGAGATCGCCAGCAGCGCGAATACCGACGGTCCCGGTTCAGCCTGCCGCGCTTCGGTCGGCGTCTCAATGATCTGTCCGTGCTGTTTTGTCGGCATGAGAACCTCGGCATCCTTGGGCGCGAAACACTCGCGCATTCACGACGGTCAAACGCCCGCCGGCGGCGCCGGTTCCTTCACTTACACCTCTGGAGCATGTCGCAAACCTACTGCGGGAGCGTGACGCTGTCAAGGACTATTTTCCTATCATGTCAGAAGGCCTCCACTCACGCTGATAAATGAGCCCGAACAACGACAGTATGGCTGCCGGACAATCGCAGCGGATTGAAAGGATGCGTTAGGCAAGTTCGATGGTGTTGCGCGAGTTGGTCAATTTTGAACAGCCCGCTGACCGCGGAGCAACAATGCTCGATGTCTGAGCCTCCGGTCGAGGCGATCTGCTTCCCATCCTTCAACCGCCGGACATTATCCGGCCAGTCAGGTGGCGCTCATGATCGTAATCGATTTATCCCCGGCCGTGGTGATCTGCGGGCGGCGAGCATTGACCCTCAAGGAGGCGGCTTATCTGGTTCGCCAATACGCCATCGAACACGATGATCTGGCGGGCTGGCGGCTGACGCGATTGCTTAGAAACGCCGACACCTATCGCGATGCAGTGGTCGCGGAATGGGCCCTGCGGACCTGGGTCGATCAAAGCGGGATCAATCGCATTCCACTGCCAAATCGGATTCATCTGCTTCCGGTGCCTGAGCGCGACAGCGCTCCATCCGGCAACACGGCCGACGAGACCGGCGCGCCCCTCACCTTCTGAAAAACGCCGGATCGTTCAGCGCCTTGGTCAGGCTTTCCACCATGTCGGCGGCGCCGTGATCTTCGCTGCCGTCGAGCAATTCCCACATCTTGCGCAGGTTCGCGCGCATCGGCGCCTTCAGGGACGGATCGCGTTCGATCAGCGTGCGCGCAATGCAGAACGCGATCGCTTCGGTGCCGAGCTTGGTCTGTTCGACGGTTGGCTTGGACATCATCGTCTCCTTTATCGATTTGGCGCGGCGCGGTGAAAATGTTGGGGTTGGCTTTAGCGCCCGATGGCCTCGAATGCCATGGTCGCAGCCGATCCTTGCACAAGCGTGAATGAATTTTCAGCGTGACGTTTATTCAGCCATCTCGGCCGGCGGCGCCTTGGCGGGACCGGCGAGAGGCTTCTCTTCCATCAAAATCCAGAGAATCCCGGAGACGCAGAGAAACACCGCAGCGCCTGCAAACACATAACGAAACGCCGAAACCATGTCGGCTTCCGAGATCGCATTGCGGCCCACGATATGCTCGCCGATGGAAATGTCGCGGCCAAGCGCCGTCAACAAGATCGCGGTGAACAGCGCCACGGCGAACGACGCCATCAGCGAGCGGAAAAAATTCAGCGCGCCGGTCGCGGTGCCGACCTGCGCGCGCGCCACCGCATTCTGGATGGAGACGATGCTGAGCGGGAAGCCTGTGCCGAGCCCGAAGGCGAAGATCGCCAACAGCACCAAGAGCGCCCAGAGCGGCAGCGGCGTCGCGACCGCCAGCACCAGCGCGGCAAGCATCGAGGCAAACGAGCCGAAGATCGCCGGACGCTTGTAGCGCGCAAGCTTCACCATCGCATGGCCGGTGATCCATGCTCCCGTCACCGCCACCGCGACCAGTGGAATCAGCGCCAGTCCCGACTCGGTGGCGCTGAGGTGATAGACCGTCTCGTAATACAGCGGCAGATGCACGGTCATGGCGATATTGGCGCCGATGGCGCAGCCGCCCGCGACCATGGCGAAAGGCACGACAGGACCGCTGAGCAGCGGGATCGGCAAAAACGGCTCGTCGGTGGTGCGGGCATGCCAGACGAACGCCAGCGCCAGCACAACCGCCGATCCAATCATCGCCAGAATGGCCGGCGACAGCCACGGCAACTGATGGCCGCCCCATGTCAGCACCAGCAGCAGCGTCACCGCCGAGGCCATCAGCAACACGCCGCCCAGCCAGTCGACCTTGCGACGGCGATGGAAGACCGGAATCTTTTTCATCTTCGGCAACAACAACGCCAGCGAGAACAGGCCGAGCGGCAGATTGATCCAGAAGATCACCGACCAGTGCAGATGTTCGGCGATCAATCCGCCGAGCACCGGACCGCCGACACCCGCCGCGACCCACACCCCGCTGAAATAGCCCTGATAACGTCCGCGCTCACGCGGGGTCACGATGTCCGCCACCACGGTCTGCACCAGCGGCAGAATGCCGCCGCCGCCGATGCCTTGCAGCGCGCGCGCAAGGATCAGCGTCAGAAGATTGGGCGCGAGCGCGCAGCATATCGAGC
Source organism: Xanthobacteraceae bacterium (assembly GCA_019747015.1). Lineage (GTDB taxonomy): Bacteria > Pseudomonadota > Alphaproteobacteria > Rhizobiales > Xanthobacteraceae > Afipia. Next base: position 15,299 of record JAIERI010000057.1, on the reverse strand, counting down.
CGACAAGAAACAACCCGGTGGCGACGAGGATCATCGAGCGCCGCCCGTAGATGTCGCTGAGCGTGCCGTAGACCGGCGCGACCGCGGTCGACGACAACAGATAAGCGGTGATGACCCAGGACAGGTTGGAAACGTCGTGGAATTCCTGACCGATGGTCGGTAGCGCGGTGGCGACGATGGTCTGATCGAGCGCGGTGAGAAACATGTTCAGCACCAGCGCAATCACGATGGTGCGGATTTCGCCCGGCGACAGCGGCGCATGCGGCGCCATCGGCGGCGCATCGACGATGTCGATCACTTCGCTCGTGATCTGCGACATGTTGTCGGGCATCGGCCGCGCGTTCGCCTCATCGCCTGGTCGTTCGATCCTGTTCATGCGGCCTTGATGTCTTGCGCGGCGATCGCGCGATCATTGTTGCGTTGCGAAGGGAAATAACGGTGAAGCAATGCGATCTTCTAACGCGCATCGTTCCGCGCCGTTAGGCGCACCAGCGCATAGGCCCGTGCGCCATAAGCGCGGCAATCAACGCGATTGTGATCGGCGCGATTGCGCGGCTGCCTTGGCAGAATCCTTGGCCGGATCCGGAGCGTTCTTCAGCTTTGCCCGTTTCGGCAGCAAGGCCGGCCATTGCACGATGTGGTCCTCGAGGTCCGCGGGCTCGATCTCATCCTCGGTTCCCCATACCCGGCCGCGCACCGAGACGCCGGACTCGTGGACCGTGTTGCGGTCGCCGGAAATCAGCGGATGCCACCAGTACAGATCACGGCCCTCGGCGACCAGTTTGTAGCCGCAGCTTGGCGGCAGCCAGTTCAGGATACGGACGTTTTGCGGCGTCAGGCGCACGCAATCGGGCACCTTGGCGGAGCGGTTTGGATAATCCTTGCAGCCGCAGGAGCCTTCATCGAGCAGCTTGCAGGAAATATGGGTGAAATAGATCTTGCCGGTGTCCTCGTCCTCGAGCTTTTCGAGGCAGCAGCGCGCGCAGCCATCGCACAGGCTTTCCCATTCGCCGTCGGACATTTCCTCCAACGTCTTGGTTTTCCAGAATGATTCGCTCTGGGTGGACGGCGGCCGAGGAGGCTGGGTCATGGACCTTTTAAGACGGTTTGAACATCGCCGGGGATTGGGGCGACAGCCCATCTAGGAGCTATGGTTCCGGTTCGGCAAGCGGCCAGCGCGCGGACGCCCCTGCTCTCCACTGAAACTGCGGCCAAATTCCGCCCGCTGCGAAAAAAGTCAACGCGAGCATTGGTTTATGGCCCGCGCTCGGCTAGAAGAATGCGGACTCGAACCTGTCCGGGCGGCTTCGATTGCCTTCTGGCTGCCGCAACCGGACCGCATGTTCGTCCGCGCAAACCACTGCGTTCGTTAGCCGAGGATTCCGGTGCGCAAGATCGAGTTGAGCGAGTTGAAGAAGCAGATCCAGAACTTCCTTCTGGACCTCGATGCGCGCATCGATTCCGCGCTGTTCTCCTCCGGCAAGGAACTGCGCGAACTTTACGAGCGTTATTCCGTGTTCACCGACCGCTTCTATGTCGGCCGCTGGAAACGCTGGGTATTCATCGAGCCGCTGTCGGAAATGGCCACTGTCGGTCTGGCCGGACTGATCCTGATGCTGACGCTGGCGATCCCGGCATTTCGCGAGACATCCGACGACGACTGGCTCAAGAAGTCGGATTTGGCGGTGACGTTTCTGGACCGCTACAACAATCCGATCGGCAGCCGCGGCATCAAGCATAACGACTCGATCCCGCTGGAAGATTTTCCCGATCACCTGATCAAGGCAACGCTGGCGACCGAAGACCGCCGCTTCTACGATCATTTCGGCATCGACATCGCCGGCACCGCGCGCGCGCTGATGACCAACGCACAGGCCGGCGGCGTGCGGCAGGGCGGCTCCTCGATCACCCAGCAGCTCGCCAAGAACCTGTTCCTCAACAACGAGCGTACCATCGAGCGCAAGGTCAAGGAAGCTTTCCTCGCCATCTGGCTGGAAACGCGGCTGACCAAAAACGAGATTCTGAAACTTTATCTCGACCGCGCCTACATGGGCGGCGGCACCTTCGGCGTCGACGGCGCGGCGCATTTCTACTTCAACAAATCCGCGCGCGACGTGAACCTCGCCGAAGCCGCGATGCTGGCCGGCCTGTTCAAGGCGCCGACAAAATACGCGCCGCATATCAACCTGCCCGCCGCGCGCGCGCGCGCCAACGTGGTACTCGACAATCTCGTCGATGCCGGCTTCATGACCGAGGGCCAGGTGTTCGGCGCGCGGCGCAATCCCGCTACCGCAGTCGATCGCCGCGACGACGTCGCGCCGAATTATTATCTCGACTATGCCTTCGACGAGATGAAGAAGCTGGTCGAGACGTTTCCGCGCTCCTACACCGAGCGCGTGTTCACGGTGCGCACCGCGATCGACATGAACGTGCAGAAGGCCGCCGAAGAAACCGTCGAGGATCAACTCCGCCAGTTCGGCCGCGATTATCATGCGACGCAGGCCGCCGTGGTGCTGGCCGATCTCGACGGCGGCGTGCGCGCGATGGTGGGCGGCCGCGACTACGGCGCCAGCCAGTTCAACCGCGCCACCGACGCGATGCGCCAGCCCGGCTCCTCGTTCAAGCCTTACGTCTACACCACCGCGCTGATGAACGGCTTCACGCCGAATTCCATCGTGGTCGACGGTCCGGTGTGCATCGGCAACTGGTGTCCGCAAAATTACGGCCACTCCTATTCCGGCGCCGTGACGCTGACGCAGGCGATCACCCGCTCGATCAACGTGGTGCCGGTGAAGCTGTCGATCGCGATCGGCGGCAAGGGCGGCCCGAAAGCCGGCCGCGCCAAGATTGTGGAGACCGCGCGCAAGTTCGGCATCAAGGCGCCGCTGCCGGACACGCCCTCGCTGCCGATCGGAGCGGACGAAGTGAACGTGATCGAACACGCGGTGGCCTATGCAACCTTCCCCAACAAGGGCAAGGCCGTCACCCCGCACGCCGTGCTGGAAGTGCGGACCGGCGCCGGCGATCTGGTCTGGCGGTACGACCGCGACGGGCCGAAGCCGCGACAGGTGATCCCTGTCTCCGTCGCCAACGACATGGTCGGAATGATGAGTCACGTGGTCGAGGAAGGCACCGCGCGGCGTGCACAACTCGACGGCATTCCCGCCGCCGGCAAGACCGGCACCACCAACTCATATCGCGACGCATGGTTCGTCGGCTACACCGGCAATTTCACGATGGCGGTGTGGTACGGCAACGACGACTATTCGTCGACCAACCGCATGACCGGCGGCTCGCTGCCGGCCAAGACATGGCACGACATCATGGTCGTCGCGCATCAGGGCGTCGAGATCAAGGATCTGCCGGGCGTCACCCCAGGCAAGCGCGCACCGGACGCTCTGGCCTCCGCCAATTCGTCGAGCGTTCGTATCGACAATACCGGCCCGCCGCCGGTGCTGACACGAAACGGGGTGAACATTCTGGTGCGCGTCGAAAAGCTGATGGATGACGCGGTGAAGAGCGCCGGCGCCGTGGGCAAGACCACGTTCAACGACGCCTCGCCATCGAAACAGCCGTCGCCCGCGCCGAACGCGCCGCCGGTGGAGAATGTCGCCGCCGCGGTGCCCGATGAGCCGCCGGCTGTGGCCGTGACGGCGCCTCCTCCCCAGCGCAAGAAAACGCGCGTGCAATAATGGCTTTGCCATGCGGCTGATCGTCGTTTCAGTTCTGGCGATGGTGATCGCAATCGCGGTCGGTCTTGGCATCACCTGGGCTACCGCGACACGCGGCGTCAATGTCGGCACCATCACCATCGGCGCGTGGACCGCGCGGCCGAAGATCGGCACCAGCGGCATCGATCCCTATTCGCGCGCCGCCATCGCGCGCAGCGGCGAACTGCCGATCGGCACCGGCGACGGCGTGACCTTCACCGCGATCGCCGACGACAAGGGCCGCGCGCTCGACGGACGCTGCGACGTGACCGTGAGCGGCGTGACACCCGCCGCGCGGTTCTGGACGCTGACGGTTTACGACATGAAGGGACAGCCGGTCGCCAACACGCTGCAACGCTACGGCTTCACCAGCGAGGAAGTGGTGCGCGAATCTGACGGCGCGTTCGAGGTGCGGGTCGCCTCTCGCGCCCGCGCCGGCAACTGGCTGCCGACCGGCGGCGTCGATCGTTATCAACTGGCGCTGCGGCTCTACGATACGCCGGTCGGGGTCGCCACGCGCTCGCAGAAAGACGCGCCGATGCCCGCCGTCGCAACCGCGGGGTGCCCATGATCCGCTGGCTGTTCGCAATCATCGGCGGCATCATTCTGGGAGGTGTCGTGCATCTGGTCAGCGTGCTGGCGCTGCCGCGCATCGCGACACAGGACGCCTATGCTCGGCTCGATCCCATCACAAAATTGAACACGGTGACGCCGCTTCCCGCCGCCGAGCCTATGAGCGCGCCGATGCCGTTCATGGACCCGGCCTTCGCCGCCGCGGCCTGCAAATACGATCTGTCGGGCGGGGCGATCAAGCTCGCGGTGCCGGTGAGCCAGGCCTACACATCGGTGTCGTTCTACACCCGCAGCGACATCGCCTATTACGCGATCAACGACCGCTCGGCCGGACGCAAGGTCATCGAACTCAATCTGATGACCAAGGACCAGAAAGACGCGCTGCCCGAGGACGAGGACATCACCGCGGCCGACCGCCTGATCATCGAATCTCCAACGACAACCGGACTGATCATCATGCGCGCGCTCGCCCCCGAGCCCAGCATGATGGCGCAGGCCAAGGCCACGCTGGCGGCGGCGACGTGCAAGGTGCAGGCCGATCAGGCGGACGCTGCACCACCGCCGCAAGCGCCACCTGCGAAGCGGTAGCCGCCCTGTTCACTCCAGCCGGTCCTGCAACGCTGATCGCTAGGGTGACTCTTCGACAAATGACGTGACCGATTTGCCACGTCCGTCGATCAAAGCAAGCCTCCTCCTCCATTCGAATGACGCCATCGCTGACGGCATGTTGTCCCTTCACGCCGCGCACAGATTCTGTCTTTTGGGGACGACAGCATGAAATCCGTTATTGCCGCTGCTGTGGCAGCGTTCGTTTTTGCCGGCGCAGCGTCTGCGGCGGGGCGCGGTGTTCACACGTTTGCCGAAACACCGGCCTCTGTGGCTCCTGTTTATAACTGGAGCGGCCTCTATGGCGGCATAAATGGCGGCCTCGGAACGTCGAACAAATGTTGGGGCGATCCGGCATCCCCTGCAACAGCGGGATGCGATACGACTGACGGCGGAATCGGCGGCGGCCAGATCGGATTTCGCCTGCAGACAGGCCGCCTGGTTTTCGGTCTGGAGGCCCAGGGCGACTGGGCCAACTTGCAGGGCAACCATGTCGATCCGAACAATGCGCGCCTGACGCTTTACAATCACCTCAGCGGGCTCTGGTTGCTCACCGGGCAAGTGGGTTACACGTGGAACGCAGCCTTGCTGTATTTCAAAGGCGGCGCCGCCGTTACAAGGAGCGATTATTCAACCACGTTCGATGGCATCTTCGATGGCGGTACCGGAGTTCAGGAACAATGGAACGGCAACGTTGGTGTCGGTTTTGAATATGGATTTGCACCTCATTGGTCAGCCGGTATCGAATACAATCATCTGTTCATGGACGGGCGGGTCTACACGGTCGGCCGTCCGCTCGATGAGCCGGTTCAATTTAATGGTGACGTGGATCTGATCACGGCACGCGTGAACTACCATTTTAACTGATCACGCCGCCACACGCGGCCAGATCTCAAGAACACCCCGCCAGATCATGTCGCCCGCGACATAGAGGATAACCGCGAGTCCCACATAGGCGATCCAGCGATGGTTCTGCAAAAGCCGCGCGATGAATGACGCCGCCACGCCCATCATCGCGATTGACAGCAGCAGGCCGAAAATCAAAACGGTGGGATGATCGCGGGCCGCGCCCGCCACCGCCAGCACATTATCCAGCGACATCGACACGTCGGCGATGACGATCTGCCAGGCCGCTTGCGTCAGCGTCTTGCGCGGTGCGCCGCCGTCCTCCACCGCCGCCGCGTCCACGGCGTGCGTGTGGCCGGACGAGAGGCGCAGTTCGCGCCACATCTTCCAGCATACCCATAAAAGAAGAATGCCGCCGGCAAGCAGCAGGCCGACCACCTGCAAAAGCTGCGTGGTCAGTCCGGCGAACACGATACGCAATAACGTGGCCGCGCCGATGCCGATGAGAATGGCCTTGGTGCGCTGCGCCTGCGGCAGGCCGGCGGCGGCAAGGCCGATGACGATGGCGTTGTCGCCCGCCAGAACGAGATCGATCAGCACGACCTGAAAGAATGCCGCAACGACGTCGGGGGTGAAATAGTTCAGCATGGACCGGGCTCCCTGGGTGTAAGGAGCGGCCGCTATCGTCAGAAAGCATATAAAGCCGTGCCCGCGTCACGCGCGCACAGCTTCAACAAAAGGGCCGCTCCGGCTGAAATTCCAGTCCGACATCGCAGCCACGCTTTTCAGCGTGACTGCCAGAGGGGCCCGGCCTGGTCGTCTAGATCGTCTGTTCTTCTTCTACTCCTGTTGCATGTCCGAGCGGCGCTCGAACAGATGTTCGAAAAGCTGTGTCACCTGGTCGGGTTCGCTGAGCGCCGATGCCGCGCAGCCTGTGATTGCAAGCCCGCCGGCGATGTCCCATAGCGTCAGCCCTTGGAGATTGCGCGCGCTTCTCATGAAAGAGGCGAACAGGACTGCCAGAGCGGCGCCGCAAAACAGCAGCACGCTGAACGCGGGCAGAACAAGATCGGCCTCCAGCGACCGCAGAATCAGGCCCGCCGGCACCGCCAGCGCAAGGGTGAGAAGCGCAAGCGCCGTGGAAGGTTGCGGCGGAAGCATCCCGGCAATCCGGTGTTTGATGGACTCGATCATTCCACCCTCGTCTCACTGGTCATGATTCAAAATGAGCACGACATTGCGGCAGGACAATTGCCGCGATGTCGCATTCCACGCGGCGTTCAGCCGCATGTTTCATGACGACGCATTTTATTTTGAGAAGTTCAGCCGCCGACCCGCAGCACGCGGCCCGCCACCGGCGGCGCGCTGGTCCACGCCATCGCGGCGCGCGATGCAAGTTCGCCGATCAGCCGGTCGGCGTCGGCCGCCATCGCGTCGGGCGCCATGATGACCAGTCGCTCCAGCGCCCACCGATAGGACGCAACGCGCTGCTCGACGCATTGCTGCGCCCACTGCACCACCAGCACGTTCTCGCGCATGCGCGCCTGCGCATCGCCATATTCGCGCGGCGACATATTGCCGATATAGCTCATCGCCTTGTTGCGCTTGATGTCGAGATCGTTGACCTTCATCGCCAGCGGGATGAACTGGTCGAGCATGGTGAAGTCGCCTCGCACGTCCTCGATCAGCCCGGCATAGGATGAGGCCTGCGAGCGGTGCGGCTCGTCGATCATCAGGCGGCCATAGGCAGTGGGATCGAAGCTCACCCGGCGCCGCCACGGCGCGGGTATGTGATCGTAGTCGCCGAACACGCCCTTCCAGAACGGGCGTGCATGCGGCGGCTCGATAAAATAATAGGCCATGTCGCGCAGCGCGCGCTCCGAATCCGTCAGTGCGAATTGCGACGGATATCCGCCGAGGCTTTCGGTAGCTTCCTGGCCGACCCAGTTGTGCATGTCCTGGTGATAGAAGCTCTGCTTGGTGCGGCCGAAATCATCGCCGACGCAGCCGATGCCGAAAAAAAGCGGGAGGATGAAAATCGGATTGCACATCGACGTCCCGCTGCGCGCAAGAATTTAAGTCACACATCGCGCCGCATCGGCGGCGCGCACATAATTCAGGACCGTGCCCTGCGCTTGCGGCGGCGGCCGGGCGCCGTTCCCTTTTCCGGTCCGCGTTCGCCGGTTGGTTCCTCGGCATAACGCTCGATCCGGATCGCAGGAAGGATCAGCACAGTCGCGCTCACACGCGGGGCTCTGTCCATGCTTGAGCCCGGACGCCGCGTTGCCGCGCCAGCCGGAAATTCAATGATGGTCCCCATCTCCACTCTCTCCCCGCCGCCCCAACCAGCGATCACGCTTGCGGCGCGGAATCATTAAGACCAGCGCATGGTTAATGGGGTCTTAAAAACGTGCCGCTTGGGTACCCGTGGTTGCGCCTGAGCGCGCGTCGGAGGCGAAAGGACCATTGCGCCCGACAGGTGTGTCCCGCAAAGGCCAGTACCGGCACTTTGATTTCATTCACGAAAAGTCACCGGAAGTATTTGGAGGAAATTCACATATCTATTTTGGTAGCGCACTTGCCGAAATTGTAAGCCATTGAAATGAAAAGGAATTCTAAGACACTCTCGGAGCTGCGAACGAGCCAGCGTCGAAACCCGACAGACGGTACGGAACAACCGTCACTATATATCCGAGGTCTCCCGGAGAACGTTCAACACGTACTCCAATTTCCTCGGTGACCGGGCCCGACTACGGGCGAGGTCATTGATGGACAAGCCGATTCCCAATCATTCTAACAACCAGTTTTTGGCACTGTTACAGCGTCACGACTTTGCATTGCTCGAACCCTACCTGAAGAACGTCACACTTGAGCGCAATGTCACGTTGTTCGAGGAAGGCGACGAAGTCTCTTCGGTCTACTTCCCGTTGCACGGAATGATTTCGCTGCTGGTCAACACAAGCGATGGCGATACGATCGAGGCCGGTATAGTTGGCGTCGACGGCGTTGCCGGCGGCATGGCAGGCCTTGGGATTCACATCTCGCCGATCAAGGCCATCGTCCAGATTCCCGGCACCTTCGCGGAAATTCCTGCGGCACGATTCAGAACCGCCGCTGCGAAGAGCGAGGACATTCGCGGTCTGTGTGTCCGTTACAACGAGGTGCAACTGATTCAGGCCCGCGTAACGGTAGCCTGTAACGCGCTGCATACGATCGAGCAGCGTTTTTGCCGGTGGCTGTTGCAGTCGCGGAACGAGACGAATGACGGTGCCGTGCCGCTGACGCAGGAGTTCATGGCACAGATGCTGGGCGTCCAGCGCAGCTCGGTGTCACAGGTCGCGACGAAGATGCAGCGGCTGGGTTACATCAGTTATGTGCGGGGACTGATCACGATCCTGAACCATCGGGGTCTGGAAGACGCCGCGTGCGATTGCCTGGACAATATCCGGCACAAGACCGCCGTGGTCTGGCCGAGTAAACCGGCGCAGTGAGTCGCGAGCGAATGTCTGAAACTGAACAGACATTGGGGAATTTTTGCGATTAAAATTTGATATCGCCGTCAAAATCCGGGCCTTTACCGGCGATTGAGAAGTCCGCCCTCGCCTGACGCGTTTGCGTGAGAGTGATGGCCTCGTTCAGGAAAATCCCGGTCAGTCCGATCGAATCGCCTCGGTGTCCGCAATGTTCGAGGCAAATAAGGCTTGTCAAACGCATCGCAGAAAAATCCGCCGAACGTCGCGAATTTGAATGCGAGAGATGCAGCCGTTCCGAAATCAGGACTGCAACCGATCCGCTCCAATCCGAGGCGGGTCATCGGCTGCTGCGTTCGCTTAAACCACTCGATTGAATGACGGCGCGGCCGGCCGCGTCACTTTGTTACCTCCGGCCAGCCGCTGGGGAGGCTGAAATCTGAGACCCAGCCGCTGGGCCTTGGAAATGACAGCCGAGCGTGAGCGCTTCGACCGCGCAGCCGCCAATGTCGCTGAGATACCTGCTTCAGCCCATTCGCGAAGCTGCGCCTCCTGTTCGGCGGTCCACTGATGGTTGCTGTTTCTTGGCATGTTCAAATCCCGGCTTCAAATCTCATCATTTTTCACAATTCGCACGGCGATCGCCCTGAACCAGAGCACACGCCACGCCACTCCATCGTTAACGACTTCGTGGTCGAATTGTTTCAAGCCTGCTTGCGATTGTCGTCACTTGAGCAGACCTCCATCCACACACTCGTGTGGCGAGGGAAGCCCTCCATCCCGGCATTTTAGCAAGGCCGAGGTTCGCAACCGGATCGGATCGCGTTCACCTTTGGCTGCTTGCGTCAGGATCTTGTGTGCCAGCAGCGCCTGTGCCGCCGACGTGCGCTCGGCCGGCGCCAGGCGCGCCACGGCATCGTCGAGAACGCTTTTCAAAAGAGTGATTTCTTCAGGATTAAATGCAGCGCCTTTCATTTTTTATACTCCCGCAACGCTGAATTGCCCGGCGATTATCTGCGCACGCCGAGGCGGCGTCTGTCGGTTAGCCGACGAAACAGGTCACAAAATTATGGAGCGGATTGTTGTCTGCGGCCGGGACAAATCATCCCGGACTGCCGGGGCTGAACGGCTGAGGCCAGCGTTAACAAAGTCTTTTCCTTAACGGCTTGTTAAAGGGCATTCGCTATTTTCAAGGCACGCTTTAACCCCGTCGCGCACCCATGACCGCAGCTCCGATGTTCCACGGCTTCGACGGCCTGATGAATCTGTCCCGGCGCGAGGGCGTCGACATCCGCCCGACTTTGCTGCGCGTGCTCACAGATCTTTATGTGCAAACCAGCACACATAACCTCGACGAGGAACGGCAGTTCGTCGAACTGACCTCGCGGCTGATCGATGACGTCGACGACGCCACGCGTGCCGCGGTTCGCGCGCGTCTGGCCACCTATCCGAACACGCCGCGCGAAATCCGCCGCAAACTCGGCATCGCGCCGCCGCCATTTCCGCGCCGTGCGCAGGCGGCGCCGCCGTTGCAGCCGCACCTCGATGACGAAGTGACATTCGCCGACGAGAGCGACGATATCGAGATCGTCGATGCGCCGCCGGTCATACCTCAAGCCGCGCCCGCCCCGCGTCCGCTGCCGACGTTGTCGATGCAGCCCGCCGACGCGTCCTCGCTGAACGACATGTTTCTCGCGGCGGGGCCGAAGGGCCGCGCCGAAATCCTCGACAATCTGAACGATGCACCGCTGACGCCATCCGTGCGGGTGGATCCCCGGCGCGCCGCACGCGCGCTCGTCAATCTCGAACAGGCGGCGATGGTGGCGGACATTCCTGCTTTCACATCCGAACTGGGCGACGCTCTGATCCTGCCCGCGTCCACCGCCGCGCAGATCGTGAGCGATCCGCAGGGCGAGCCGCTTGCCTGCGCCGCCAGGGCGCTCGGCATGCCCGGCGAAATCTTCCAGCGCGTGCTGCTGTTTCTCAATCCGTCGATCGGCTCGTCGGTGATGGACGTCTATCGACTGGCGCGGATGTACGACAATTTGAGCGAGCGATCGGCTCTCATCATGCTGGCAGCATGGCGCGGCTCCTCGATCGCCCATGCACGCGCGAAATATCGCCCCGCGCTGTATGACGACGAACGTCACCGCGCCCGTGTTGCGCCTGCACAAATACGGCCAGCCTCGCAACCTGGCAGCACCCAACACGGCACCCCGCGCGTGCCGCTGCGCGGCTCGTCCGGCCGACAGGGCTGATGCGCGGCGCCCAAGCCAGCCCGCATCATTCTGCGAAATTTAATATACGCACGACATTTACGCCGCACCGGATTTCGATACAGTGCGCGCGACTGATTGTCTCAGGGGGAGAAAGCGCCATGAACGCCGCCGGAAAAACGGCCAGAATTGTTGCCGCGATGATTTTCACGATGGCCCTCGCCGCGCTGTCGCCGCCGGTCTTCGCGCAAGGCCGTAAAGGCGGAGGCGGGGCAACCGGGCCTACACCGGAAGAAGTCATGCAGCAAAAACAGCGCGCCGAGGAGGCAAAAGCCGCCAAGGCCGCGATGGACAAAATTCCGGACTCGAAAGAGAAATACAATCCCTGGAAGATCGAGCGCTGACGCCGTTCACGCGTGGATTTTGCCGCCAAAAGCACGCTCATTATAACAGCACATACTGCCTGTCGTGCATGCTTGCGCTGCGCGCGCTCAACGTATTATGAGTTCGAAAGATAATGACGGCTTCGAAATATTTTCCTTTTTATTCTGGATTTGATTCATGCGCTGCCTTGTCGTCGCGGATCTGCATTATTCACTGCCGCAGTTCGATTGGCTGCTCAACGCCGCGCCGCAATTCGATGCCGTGATTTTTGCCGGCGATGCGCTCGACATCGGCTCGCCGGTGGACTTCCGCGCCCAGATCATGGTGGTGCGTAAATATCTGTCTTTACTGTCCCGCGTGACCAAGGTCATGCTGTGCTCGGGCAATCACGACCTCGACGAGCGAAATGCCGAAGGTGAGAAAATCTCGCGATGGATCGACGAGGCGCGCGAATACGGCATCGCCTGCGACGGCGACAGCCTGATCGTCGCAGATACGCTGTTCACGGTCTGCCCGTGGTGGGACGGGCCGCTGGTGAAACAGAAGATCGACGATCAGCTCCGCGCCGCTGCAGCAAGGCGTCTCAGCCGCTGGATCTGGGTGCATCACGCCCCGCCCGTGAATTCACCGACGAGCTGGGGCGGCAAGCGCTCCTTCGGCGATGTCGAACTCAGGCAGTGGATCGAGACCTATCAACCGTACACGGTCATATCCGGCCATGTGCATCAGTCGCCATTCGTCACGAACGGATCGTGGTTCGACCGGCTCGGCACCACGTGGGTGTTCAACGCCGGCCATCAGTATGGCCGCCCGCCCACCCATATCGTTCTGGATATCGACAACACCGGTGACAGCACCATGGCATTCTGGCTGTCGGCCGCCGGCGAGGAAGTCATCGATCTCAAGGCGCCGCTGCAGCGACCCGCCTCACCCATCGCGGACGTGCCGGACTGGCTCACATCCCTGGTTACATCCTCGGGTCGGGCAACCGGTCCGATCCCGGTGTTGCCTTCGACGCCGGTGAATTGATCATGCTCTCGAGCACGTCGCCGACCATCGCAAGATGGTTGCCGTGCCCGGCATATTGCCGCTTGATATCGGCGAGATAAGTGGTGGCGACATTGAGCCGCTGCGCCAGCATCTGCGCCACCAGCAGCGCAACCTCGGGCTGCGAGCGGAAGAACGCGTTGGGATCGGCGAACTCATAGACCTTGGCGTTGGTCACGGCCCGGACCGTTGCCGAATAGGGCTGGTCGAGCAGCGCCGACATTTCGCCGACAATGGCGCCGGGCTCGCAGATCGTCGCAACGACGGTGTCGCCCTTGACCACTTCAAGCTTGCCTTCAGCCAGAACGAACAAATGTCCGGTGGTCTCGCCTTCGCGGATAAGTATAGCGGTTGCAGCGATGCTGCGGGGAAGGCCCTCGGCGCAATAGTCCAGAACGGCACGCATATCGATGCTCCAGTTTGATCCAGATTATGCAGACCGGCGGTGAACGTCGAACGGATAGTGCCGCCTCATTCGCACAAATTGTCGGCAGGACACGTTCCTATCAGCATCAAGTTTTCGCCAGATCGAGAAAATGCCTCCCGGCCTTGTCCTCGATCTCGACGATCCAGATATCGGGATCGAAATTGATTTCCTTCGCCAGCCGCTCCTCGATTTTCTGTTCGGGCACGGGCTGCGGCGGCGAGGCCACGAACGCGCGCTCCACCGGCCTCGTCCCGTCGTAGGAGGTTTGCGGCGCCGGCGCGAACAGCATCGCATTGCCGTCGAGCAGCGCGAGCTTGATATAGACCGCGCCGGCCTCTTCCGCGCCGCGCCGGCGCACCGCGCCGAACACGCCTTCGCCCTGGCAGCGGCGCAGATAGCCTGCCACCCAGATGCTGGATTTCAATCGCATGAATTGGACGTTAGGCCACTGAACAATTTTAGTCGAGCGGCCGTCCGGTCAGCTTGACGATCTCGTGCTGCAGCCAGTCCGACATCTGGCCGGTCTGCGGCTTTCTGCGATCGTTCTCGAATTTCTTGATCGCGGCCTGGGTGTCGGGGCCGACCACGCCGGTCGGCTTCAACTGACCATAGCCATATTCGGTGAGCGCACGCTGCACCGAGGCGATGCGGCGCGACGACGTCACAAGATCGCCGATCGGATCGTTGCGGGTTGGAATCGCCGCCGGCGGACGCGGGGCGTTCGATGGCGTCGCTGGCGCGGCCTTGGCCGCTGCGGGCGGAGCCGCGGCAATCTTCTGGTCAAGAGGCTTCAGTTCGGCCGGCTTGATATCGGCCGGTTTCACATCCGGCTCAATCGGGCGCGCACGCGGCATCGGCTGCGCAGCAGGAACGACGGCGGCGGCCTGGTCGGCGCTCGCGCCGAACATCGGCGAAGGATGACGGCCGGCCTGCAGGAATAGCGCGTTGATCATGATCGCCAACGCCGCGGCCACCGCGACAGCGGCAGCCAGAGTGTCCTTCGGGCTGTGCAGCAGCACGCGCGCGACAAAATTCGGCTCGGGCACGATCGCCACAGCTTTCGCGGCTTTGGCGCGGCGCGGACGGCGCGGCGTCTCGTCGTCCATCATCGGTTCATGTCTGATTGACTGGTGTCTAGGCAATTTTCTTCACCTGGCTGTCTTTCGCGTCCGCGCGCGAGGCGGGAGCGAGTGTTGCAATATTGCTCGGCGGCTTGCCTGCCACCGGCGTGAAAACCAACGGCAGCGAGACCGACACCATGGTGCCCTCGTCCAGCTTGCTGCGTACATCCATTTCGCCGCCATGCATCGCGACGAGACTCTTGACGATGGACAGGCCCAGACCCGTGCCCTCATGGCGGCGCTGATAGGTCTTGCCGGCCTGGAAGAACGGATCGCCGATGCGCTTGAGATCGTCCTCGCCGATACCGACGCCGGTGTCGGTGACACGCACCACGAGGCGCGCGCCCTCGATGGCCGCGGACACGGTGACCGATCCGCCGCGTTCGGTGAACTTGATGGCGTTCGACAGCAGATTGAGCAGGATTTGCTTGAACGCGCGCGGATCGCCGACCATCTGCGGCAGATCGGCGGGTACCCGCGTCACAAGGTCAATGCCGTGCTCGCGCGATTTAAGGACCATCAGATTCGAGCAGCTGTGAATCGAGTCGCGCGGCGCGAACAGTTCAGGCACAATTTCGAAACTGCCGCTTTCCAGCTTCGACATGTCGAGAATGCCGTTGACGACCGACAACAGATGCTGACCTGATTCGTTGATGAGCGTCGCGTATTCCTTGCGCCGCGCGGCGTCGAGCATCATTTCCTGCTCGCGCATGATCATTTCCGAAAAGCCGATGATGGCGTTCAGCGGCGTGCGCAGTTCGTGGCTCATATTGGCGAGGAACTGCGCCTTCGAGGCGCCGGCCCGTTCCGCTTCCAGGCGCGCGGTTTCGAGCGCATGCTCCTGCGCCTTGCGCTCGGTCACATCGCGCATCACCGAGACGACTTCGCAGTCCGGCTCC
>JAIERI010000251.1 GCA_019747015.1 Xanthobacteraceae bacterium | reverse complement strand
GTCGCGCTGGGGCCGGATTTACCGCCCTTTTACACCGATGATGAGACGCTCGCCGAAAGCGTCGCGCTGCATGCAAAGCGGGAGAACGATCCATTGTGGCGAATGCCGCTGTGGCCGCCCTATGATTCCTGGCTGGACTCGAAAGTGGCCGACATCAATAACGCGCCGTCCGGCGGTTTCGCCGGCTCGATCACCTGCGCGCTGTTCCTGCAACGTTTCGTGCAGGACGCGAAAAGCTGGCTGCACGTGGACATCTACGGCTGGACGCCGTCGGCGAAACCGGCGCGCCCCGAGGGCGGCGAGTGTCAGGCCGCGCGTGCGATCTATAAATTGTTGAGCGCACGCTATGGCTGATCCAAAACTCCCCCATGATCCAAGGCTCACGCCCGCGCGTGCGGACCTCGCCGCGAAACATCTCGAAGGCAAGGTCCAGTCGGCGCGTTACGTCGAGGGCGAAGAGGTTGAGGTGATCGATCCCGTCACACCGATGCGCCGCGAACCTGCACATGATGCGCCGCTCGAAACAGAAGCGCTGAAAGGCGAGCGCGTCATGATCTATGACCGCGACGGCGAAGGCTGGGCCTGGGGTCAGCTCAAATCCGATGGCTATGTCGGATGGCTGCCGGAGTTCTCGCTGGTCTCGCCACGCAGCAAACCGGTGCATAAAATCATTGCGCTACGCACGTTCGCGTTTCCGGGACCATCGATCAAGCTGCCGCCGGCGGAAGCGCTGCCGCTCGGCGCAAGGATCGAGATCGTCAAGCAGGAGAATGGCTTCGCCATCACCAGCCAGCGGCATTATCTTCCCGCGCAGCATGTCGCTCCGTTTGAGGTGTGCGATGCAGATTATGTCGCGGTGGCGGAACGATTCATCGGCACGCCTTATCTTTGGGGTGGCAAAACATCACTCGGCATCGATTGCTCGGGCCTCGTGCAAGTATCTCTTGGTGCCGCCGGCATCGGCGCCCCGCGCGACAGCGACATGCAGGAAAGCGCGCTCGGGCGAGCGGTGCCACGGTCTGAGTGGAATGCACTTCAACGCGGCGATCTGATGTTCTGGAAAGGGCATGTCGCCATCGTCCGCGACGGCAGTAGCCTCGTCCACGCCAACGCCCATCACATGATGACGGCGATCGAACGGGTTGAAAAAGCCATCGCGCGCATCAAGGCCGCTGGCAGCGCTGTCACAAGCGTGAAGCGGCTGATCTGACTATTACGCCTCCGGCACGACCGACGGCGCGGACGCTTCGATATTGAAGGCGGCGGCGAACAAAGCGCGGGTGTAATCGGTCTTCGGGTTCCTGAACAAATCCTGCGCCGCACCCTCCTCGACCACCTTGCCGTGGCGCATCACAATCAGATTGCTGGCCAATGAGGCTACCACACGCAGATCGTGCGAAATGAACATGTAGGTCAGATCGCGCTTGCGTTGCAGGTCGCGCAACAGATCGACCATCTGCGCCTGAAACAGCATGTCGAGCGCGCTGGTCGGTTCGTCGAGTACGACGAAGTTCGGCTCCAGTACGACAGCGCGGGCGATGCTGATGCGCTGGCGCTGGCCGCCGGAGAATTCATGCGGATAGCGAAAGCGCGTATCGGGATCGAGGCCGACGTCCGTCAGCGCTTTCACCACGCGCTCCTCGCGTTCGTCACGCGACAATGACGGCTGATGGACGCTCAAGCCTTCAGCAACGATATCGCCGACCGCCATGCGCGGGCTGAGCGCCCCGAAGGGATCCTGAAACACGATTTGCATATCGCGGCGAACGGGGCGCATCTCATTGAACCGCAGCCCCTGGATGTTTTTTCCGAGAAACACGATCGGTCCGTCGGAGGAGATCAAACGGAGCAGCGCCAGCCCGAGCGTCGTCTTGCCCGAACCCGACTCGCCGACGACGCCGAGCGTTTCGCCCTTGCGCACGGCGACACTCACGCCATCCACAGCCTTGATATGACCAACGGTCTTGCGAAGAAATCCGCGCTTGATCGGAAACCATACCTTCAGATCGTCGGACGAGATCACCACCGATGCATCGGGCTGCGGCGGCGCGGGATCCGGCTTTGGCTCGGCGGCGAGCAACGCTTTTGTGTAAGAATGCTCCGGCGCGGTGAACACCCGCTCGACCGGCCCGCGCTCGACGATCTTGCCGTTATGCATCACGCAGACCACGTCGGCGATGCGGCGCACGATGCCAAGATCGTGGGTGATGAACAGCATGCTCATGCCGAGCCGCGAACGGATGTCGGCGAGCAGTTTCAAGATTTGCGCCTGCACCGTGACGTCGAGTGCGGTGGTCGGCTCGTCGGCGATCAGAAGGTCCGGCTCGTTGGCGAGCGCCATGGCGATCATTACACGCTGACGCTGACCACCAGACAATTGATGCGGATAACTCGCCAGCCGGGTTTCCGGCTCGGGAATGCCGACCTGCGTCAGCAATTCGAGGATACGCGCACGGGCTATTCCGCCGCGCACGCCGCTATGCAAAAAGATCGCCTCGCCGATCTGCTGCTCAATGGTGTGCAGCGGATTGAGCGAAGTCATCGGCTCCTGAAAGATGATGGAAATGTCGTTGCCGCGCACGCCGCGGATTTGGTTCTCGCTCAGGCCAAGCAATTCCTGTCCCTTAAAGCGGATACTGCCGGAGGGGTGCGACGCGGTCGGATACGGCAGGAGCTTGAGCACCGACAGCGCGCTGACGGATTTACCGGAGCCGGACTCGCCGACCAGTGCGACACACTGGCCACGACTGATCGAAAATGAAATGCGGTCGACCGCGGTCGAGACCTTGTCGCCATGGCGAAACGCCACCGACAGATCGCGTACATCGAGCAGAGGTTCGTTGATCGCGTCCATCGCCCTCACCCGAACGTCTTGCGCGGATCGAAGGCGTCGCGCACCGCTTCGCCGATGAAGATGAGAAGCGACAGCATGATCGCGACCGAGAAAAATCCCGACAGGCCGAGCCAGGGCGCCTGAATGTTGGCTTTGGCCTGCGACAGCAGTTCGCCGAGCGAGGGTGAGCCTGGCGGCAGACCAAAACCGAGGAAGTCGAGCGCAGTCAGCGTCATCACCGACGACGACACAATGAATGGCAGGAAAGTCATGGTCGCGACCATCGCGTTCGGCAGCAGATGGTGGAACATGATCTTCGCGTCCGAGACGCCGAGTGCGCGCGCCGCCATGACGTATTCAAAATTCCGCCCGCGCAAAAATTCCGCGCGCACCAGCCCGACCAGCGACACCCATGAGAATAGCAGCAGGATTCCCAGCAGCACGAAAAATCCCGGCACAAGCACGGAGGAGAGGATCAGCAACAGATAGAGCGAGGGTATCGCGGTCCACACCTCGATGAATCGCTGGAAACCGAGATCGATCCAGCCGCCGAAATAACCCTGAATACCACCGGCTGCGACGCCGATGACAGAGGAGATAATGGTCAGCGCGAGGCCAAAGAGAACGGAGATGCGAAAGCCGTAGATCAGCCGCGCGACCACGTCGCGACCCTGATCGTCGGTGCCGAGCCAGTTGTATTCAAGATCGCGGCAGCTTTTCAGGCCCTTCTTCTCGACCACGCTTTTGCATTCCTGCTCCGTCAGCATCCATGTCGGCTTCGATGGCGCCGGGGTGGGCAGATCAAGATTATGCGTGTCGTAGGAATAACGGATCAGCGGCCAGACGATGGTGCCGCTTTTGTCGGCGATCAGTTTTTGCAGGTAAGGATCGCGGTAGTCGGCGGCGGTTTCGAAATCCCCGCCGAAAGTGGTTTCGGAATAGGTGATGAAGGCCGGAAAATACAATTTTCCATCGAACTTGATCAGGAATGGCCGATCGTTGGCGATCAGTTCGGCGAACAGCGAAACCAGAAACAGCACCATGAAAATCCAGAACGACCAGTAGCCGCGCTTGTTGGATTTGAAATTCTGCCAGCGCCTTTTGTTGAGCGGCGACATGCCGACGGGATGACGGGTCATCGGCACAGCTTCGCCGAGCGGCGACTGCGTTGTGGTCTCGACAGGCGGCGTGACCATGCTCATGACTTGACCATGTTCATGCTTGGCGCGCCTCGAAATCGATGCGCGGATCGACCCACATGTAAGCGAGGTCGGAGATCAGGTTCACCACAAGGCCGACCAGCGAGAAGATGAACAGCGTGCCGAACACCACCGGATAATCGCGGTTCAGGACACTCTCGAAGCCGAGGAGACCCAGACCATCGAGCGAAAAGATCGTCTCGATGAGGAGCGATCCCGAGAAGAAGGCGTGAATGAACGCGCCGGGAAAGCCGGCGATCACGATCAGCATGGCGTTGCGGAACACGTGGCCGTAAAGCACCTGCGTTTCGGTGCAGCCCTTGGCGCGCGCGGTCGTAACATATTGCTTGCGGATTTCGTCGAGGAACGAGTTCTTGGTCAGCAGCGTCATGGTGGCAAACGCGCCGAGTGCCATCGAGATTAGCGGCAGTGTCAGATGCCAGAAATAATCGAGGATCTTCCAGTACCACGGAAACTGCGACCAGCCGTCGGAGGTCAGTCCGCGCAGCGGAAAGATGTCGTAGAACGATCCGCCTGCGAACAGGATGATGAGCAGGATCGCGAAGAGGAATCCCGGAATCGCAAAGCCGACGATGACGATGGCGGATGTCCAGGTATCGAAGCGCGAGCCGTCCTTGATTGCCTTGCGGATGCCGAGCGGAATCGAAATCAGATAGGTCAAAAGCGTCATCCAGACGCCAAGCGACATCGACACCGGCAGCTTCTCCTTGATGAGCTGCAGCACGCTGACATCGCGGAAATAACTCTTGCCGAAATCGAAGCGCGCGAAATTCCAAAGCATCAGGGCGAAACGCTCGGGCGCCGGCTTGTCAAAGCCGAACTGCTTCTCAAGGCTTTTGACAAAATCCGGATCGAGCCCCTGCGCGCCGCGATATTTCGAATTGATCGCGTCCCCCGCCGCGCCGACCTGGCTGCGCGCGCCCATGTCGCCGCCGGAGCCGGAAATGCGCGAGCTCGCGCCGGTGTCGGAGCCGGAGAGCTGCGCGATCACGCGCTCGACCGGACCGCCCGGCGCGAACTGCACCACGACGAACGACACGAAGAGAATCCCGAGCAAGGTCGGTATCATCAAAAGAATGCGGCGGGCGATATAGGCGCTCATGTGTCTGGCCTATTTCGCCTGCTTGGGATCGGATGTCGCGGCGGGGCCGGATGCCTTGGCCGGCTCCGACCACCATAGATCCGGTGCGCCGACGCCGGCGTATTTCGGCAGCCTCAAAGGATGGCCGAACACATCCCAGTACGCCAGCCGGTGCGAATTGGCGTACCATTGCGGCACCCAATAGCGGCCGGATCGAATGATGCGATCGAGCGCGCGTGCCGCGAACACAAGTTTGGGCCGCGTATCGGCGGCGATGATCTGGTCCACCATCGCATCGACTGCGGGATCGGAAATTCCGGCGAGATTGTACGAACCCTTGGTTTCAGCCGCCTTGGCGGAAAAGAAGGGCCGCAGCGAATCGCCGGGCACGGTCGAAAAACCGAACCGCTCGATGACCAGATCAAAATCGAAATCGTCGCGGCGGGCGCGGTGCTGCACCGGATCGACAAGGCGCAGCGTCGCCTCGATTCCGAGCGTGCCGAGATTTTTGATGTAAGGCATATGGTGGGCCTGGAACGCCGGCTCATCGAGCAGGAATTCAACCTTGAACGGCTCGCCTTTCGCGGTCAGCCGCTTGCCGTCCTTCATCACGCAGCCCGCACCATCAAGCAGCTTGATCGCCTTGCGCAGCAGTGTGCGGTCCTGACCCGAACCGTCGGACACCGGCGGCACGTAAGGCATGCCGAACACCTCATCAGGCACCTTGCCGCGAAACGGCTCCAGCAGCGCCAGTTCTTCCGGCGCGGGAGGACCGCTGGCCATCATGTCCGAGTTCTGGAATGGCGATACCGTGCGCGCATAGGAACCATACATGATGGTCTTGTTGGTCCATTCGAAATCGAACGCGTTGCCGAGCGCCTCGCGCACGCGCGGATCCTTGAACTTGTCGCGGCGGGTGTTGATGAACCAGCCCTGTGCGCCGGACGGCGTGTCGTCCGGCATCATCTCCTGCTTGACGCGACCGTCCTTGATCGCGGGGAAATCGTAACGCGTGTTCCAGATGCGCGAGGTGAATTCCTCGCGATACAGATAATTGCGTCCGCTGAAACCTTCGAACGCGACGTCGCGGTCACGATAGAATTCATATCGCACGATGTCGAAATTGAACGCGCCGCGGCACACGGGCAAATCTTTCGCCCACCAGTCCTTGACGCGTTCGTATTCGATGTAACGGCCCGCCTCGAAGCGTCCGACTTTGTAGGGACCGGAGCCGAGCGGAATATCGAGGGTGGATTCGTCGAACGGCCGCGCCGAATAATAGGCTTTTGAGAAAATCGGCAGGCCGCCGACGAACAGCGGCACGTCGCGTCCGCGCTTCGGCGCGAACGTCACAACAAGCGTGTCATCGTCGGGGGCCTCGGCCTTCACGACATCGCGCATCTGCTGGGTGATCAGCGGATGCCCTTTGGTCTTCAAAATCGTCAGCGAGAACGCAGCATCCTGCGCCGTCAGTTTGCTGCTGTCGTGAAACCGCGCCTCGGGGCGCATCGTGAAACGGTATGTCAAACCATCCGGGGAAATCGCTACGCTGCGCGCCGCAAGCCCGTACATCGCATCCGGCTCGTCGCCCGCGCGCACCATCAGCGTGGTGAAGGTCTGCTCCATGCCCGCCGGGCCATCGCCCTTCAGGATGAAGCTGTTCAGCGTGTTAAACGTTGAGAATGATTGGTTATAGCTGCGATAGGCCGGCACGGTTGAAAACGTGCCGCCCTTGGGCGCACCGACATTGACGTAATCGAAGTTCCTGAAGTCCGCCGGATACTTCAAATCGCCGAACGCGGACATGCCGTGAGATTCTGTGGCGGCGGATTCAGGAGCGGCCCATGCCGCCGGTACGCGGCCGGCAATGGCTGCACCGGCGCCAAGCACAAGAACGCGGCGGCGTGTCGGAGCGTTCAAGACCGCCTTCCGATCTTGTCCGCTTTGTCCTTGTCGAACCACCAGATCGAGGGAAACCCTGACAGGCCGTATGTCGGCAATTCAGCGGGACGGCCGAAGCGATCCCAGCGCGCGGTGCGGATTTTAGGATAATTCCACTGCGGCACCACGTAATTATTCCACAGCAGCACGCGGTCGAGCGCCCGGGTCGCGGCGACCAGATCGTCGCGGTCCCTGGTAAAGATCACGCGCTCGATCAGTTTGTCGATCGCCGGATTCTTGATGCCGATGATGTTGCGCGAGCCGGCCATGCCGGCGGCCTGCGATCCCCAATACTCGCGCTGCTCGTTGCCGGGCGACAGCGATTCCGGCCAGGACGACGTCACCACATCGAAATCCCAGTTGCGCAACCGGTTCTCGTATTGCGTGGCGTCGATGGTGCGCACGCTGACCACGATACCGAGCCGCTCCAGCGACGGCTTGTAGAACAGCATCACGCGCTCGAAACTCGGATCGAAGGTCAGAAGCTCCATCTCGAACGGCGCTCCGGTCTTGGCATCGACCAGCTTGCGCTCGCGAACCTCAAAGCCGGCTTCCTTCAGCAGCCGCAGCGCCTCGCGCAGATTGTCGCGTACCGCCTCGGGACTGCCGCCGACCGGATTGGTATAGGCAGTGGTGAACACCTCGGCCGGCACCCGATCGCGCACAGTTTCGAGAATTTCAAGTTCACGCCCCTGAGGTAAGCCGGATGACGCGAGTTCAGTGCCGTCGAAATAGCTCGATACGCGTTTGTACTGCCCGAAGAAAATCTGCTTGTTCATTTCCTCGAAGTCGAAGGCGAAATTCAGCGCACGGCGCACCCGTGAATCCTTGAACTTGTCGCGGCGGATGTTGAGCGCGAATGCCTGCATGATGCCGGAGCTGCGGTTCGGAAATTCTTCGATGATCACGCGCTTCTCAGTGACGGCAGGAAAATCGTAGGCTGTCGCCCAGTTCTTCGCGCTGTTCTCGGTGCGCCAGTCGAGCTGATCGCCCTTGAATGCTTCAAGCGCCACGGTGCCATCGCGGAAATACTCGTAGCGGACCTCGCCGAAATTGTTCCTGCCGACATTGACGTTCAGGTCGCGGCCCCAATAGTCCTTCACCCGCTCCAGCGTCACGGTGCGGCCGGGCACGAATTCCTTGATCTTGTAAGGCCCGCTGCCGAGCGGCGGCTCCAGCGTGGTCGCGGAAATATCGCGCTTCGCTCCGGAAGCGTTTGTGCCTTCCCACCAATGTTTCGGCAGCACATTGAGCTGGCCGACGATCTGCGGCAGTTCGCGGTTGCCCGGCGCATCGAAGGTGAATTTGACGTCGCGCTCGCCGACCTTCTCCGCCTTCACGACGTGGCGATAATACGCCGAATACATCGGGTGATATTTCTTGAAAGCATCGAGAGAGAAGATCACGTCTTCCGGCGTCACCGGCTTGCCGTCGTGCCATTTCGCCTGCGCGCGCAGCCGGTAGATGACGAAGGAGAAATCCGCCGGATGACTCATCGCCTCGGCGAGCAGTCCGTACTGGGTCGAGACCTCGTCGAGCGAGGAGATCGTCAGCGCTTCGTAGAGATCGCCGACCGGACCGAGCGAGCCTTTGACGCCCTCGGGCACCGGATTGAAATTGTCGAAGGTGCCGATGGCGCTCAGCCGGACCTGACCGGTTTTCGGCGGGTTCGGATCGACGTAATCGAAATGTTTGAAGTTGGCGGGATACTTCACATCGCCGAACAGCGACAGGCCGTGCGTCCATGTCGCGCCGGCCTGCGCATGCGCTTCAACCGATGCGCCAATCACGGTCTTGAACAAAGGAGCGGCGGCAACAAAGGCGCAGCTCTGGAGAAGGTGCCGGCGGGAAATGCTCAAAACTCAAATGTCCTGTGACTGCCGCAATATTCGAACCCGGCGGGCCGAGGATACCAACCTTGTCAGCGATTATGTCGGTTTTTGGATATGATTCCAGCCTGTTGGACGCCATTCGATGGCGCTTGTTTGCGGCCAAACGTCCGCCCGCATGCATTCAACATCAGTGCTTTAGGCGCTTCTCAGCAAAACGGCCAGACTTGAGTCTGGCCGCCGCATGACGAAAATTTAAATCTGTTTATTTGGCCTACTTGGCTGCTGCCTTCGGCAGAGGCACCGGATTATCCGACAGCGTGCGCAGGTAAGCGATGACGTCGGCGCGCTCGCTGTCCTTGCTGATACCGGCAAAGCCCATCGCGGTACCCGGAACAAATCCCTTCGGATTGGCGATGAATGCGTTCAGATCCTCGAACGTCCATTTGCCGGTCTTGGCCTTCATGCCTGCCGAGAAATTGAAGCCACGGCCTTCGCCGCGCGGCTCGTCGACGATGTCATAAAGGTTCGGACCGACCTTGTTGGCGCCGCCCTTCTCGAAGGTGTGACAGGCCGCGCACTTCTTGGCAGCGGCCATGCCCTTGTCGACCGACGCGCTGGCCAGCAGCGTCTCGATCGGCGCCGAAGGAGCTGCAGCCGCGGCTTCGCCACCGGCGCTGCCCGCGCTTTCCTTCACGGCGATCTCAAAGCCCGGCTTTTCAAGCTTGCCCGGCGAAAAAATCGCGCCGGCGGCGAGGCTGGTGACCATCAGAAAAAGGCAGGTGCCGAGCACCGCGCCCATGATCTTATTGAGTTCGAAGGAGTCCATTGTCGGTCAGGCCCCAAGCCAAGATACAAGCCGGAAATTGCGATGATATCGGGCCTGTCCCGGCCCTGGAAAAAGGCCAAAACCGCCGCGAAAACCCTGCGTGCAGTGCCGCATGGCTGTTGTCGAGGGAATAACGGTTTGCCCGCCTTCTGGCAACCCGTATAAATGTGCGACCGCGCGAAAACATCCTGCATTTCCTCATCAATTCTGCGCGCGCGCACCCCGGTCCGATGGCTGAAAACAACACCCTGATCCTGATTCCGGCCCGGATGGCGGCTACGCGATTGCCCGGAAAGCCGCTGCTCGACGTCGCCGGGCGGCCGATGATTGCCCATGTGGTGGCGCGGGCGAAGGAATCGCGCGCCGGACGCGCAGTGGTGGCCACCGATTCGGCCGACATCGCAGCGGCCGTGACGGCACATGGCGGCGAAGCGGTGATAACCCGCGCCGATCACCCTTCGGGATCGGACCGTATTCACGAGGCGCTGGAAAAACTCGACGGCGCGGGCGCCATCGACACCATCATCAATCTGCAAGGCGACCTGCCGACCATCGCACCAGATGATATTCGCGCGGTACTCAAACCGCTCAATGATGCGGCGGTGGACATCGCCACCCTCGCCGCGATCATCCGCAAGGATGAGGAACAGACCAATCCGAATGTGGTGAAAATCGTGGGTTCGCAAATCGGATCGGATCGTCTTCGCGCACTTTACTTCACCCGCGCCACTGCTCCCTATGGAGAAGGCCCGCGCTATCATCATATCGGAATCTATGCCTATCGCCGGACCGCTCTGAAACGCTTCGTAACGTTGCCGCCATCGCCGCTGGAAATTCGCGAAAAGCTCGAACAACTGCGCGCGCTGGAAGCCGGCATGCGGATCGACGTCGCCATCGTTGATTCAGTGCCGCTCGGCGTCGATACGCCGCACGATCTTGAAGCCGCGCGTCATGCGCTGGCAGGACAAATCGCATGACCAAGACACTGACTATCGCATTCCAGGGCGAGCCGGGGGCGAATTCGCACATCGCCATCGCCGAAGCCTATCCCGATGCGAAGCCGCTGGCCTGCGACACCTTCGAGGACGCGCTCGCGGCGATCTCGTCGGGCGAGGCTGATCTTGGCATGATCCCGATCGAGAACTCGGTGGCGGGCCGGGTCGCCGACATTCATCATCTGCTGCCGCAATCTGGCCTGTTCATTGTCGCCGAATGGTTCCTGCCGATACGCCATCAATTGATGGCGCCGCGCGGCGCGAAAATCCCCGGCATCAAGACGGTCGAAAGCCATGTTCATGCGCTCGGTCAGTGCCGGAAGATCATTCGTGAATTGAAAATAAAATCTGTCGTCGCCGCCGACACGGCGGGCTCGGCGCGCGAGATCGCGGAGGCCGGCGACAAAACACGGGCCGCGATTGCGTCGAAACTCGCGGCCAAGATTTACGGGCTGGATATTCTCGCCGAGGACATTGAGGATGAAAGCCATAACACCACACGTTTCGTGGTGCTGGCGTGCGAGCCGAAATGGCCGAAACAGGGTTCGGGTCCGCTCGTCACAAGCTTCGTGTTCCGGGTGCGCAACCTGCCCGCCGCGCTCTACAAGGCGATGGGTGGCTTCGCCACCAATGGCGTCAACATGACCAAGCTGGAAAGCTATATGGTGGAAGGCAATTTCTTCGCCACGCAGTTCTACGCGGACGTTGACGGCCATCCCGACGACAGGAGGCTGGCCTTTGCACTGGAAGAACTGAAGTTCTTCTCCAAGGAACTGCGGATTGTCGGCGTCTATCCGGCGCACCCGTTCCGTGTGGCGTTTACTGAAAAAAACGGGACTTGAATCAAGCCGCTGCCTGTTTGCCGAGATCGAACGCCTCGGCCAGCAGCGCGTAGGAACGCTTGCGTGCATCGTGATCGTACATCGCGGTGATAACCATCACTTCGTCCGTCTGGCTTTGCGCGATCATCGGCGAGATTTTCTGCATCACGGTGGCGGGACTGCCGACAAACAATTTCTCACGGTTGCGCGCGATCGCCGCACGCTCGGCGTCGGAGTAAGGATACGCCTGCGCTTCCTCGACGCTCGGCAACGGAACGTATTGTCCGCGGTCGCGCAGCAGGCGGTTCAGGTCCATCGACGACGCGAGTATCTCGGCTTCCTCATCAGTCGGCGCGACAATCACCGCGATGGCGAGAATGCCGTGCGGCGCGGCGCGCCAGCGCGAGGGATGGAAATGCGCATGATAGTGCCGGAGCGCCGCGACCGCATCGAATGAAGCGAAATGATGCGCGAAGGCGAAGCCCATACCGAGCCCGGCTGAGAGTTGCGCGCTGTAGTCGCTGGAGCCGAGCAGCCAGATCGGCGGCAGCGGCACGTCGTTCGGCATCACCGTGACGGCGTTGTAGGGATGGTCCTTCGGAAATTCCCGCGTCTCCCACAGCATCAGTTCCTGCAGGCGCTCGAGAAAGTCGTCGCCCTCGCGCGCCTCAAGCCGCCGGCGCAGCGCGTGGGCGGTGACGCCGTCGGTGCCCGGCGCACGGCCAAGTCCAAGATCGATACGGCCGGGAAACAGTGCCTCCAGCATCTTGAAACGTTCGGCGACCGCCAGCGGCGCGTGGTTCGGCAGCATCACCCCGCCCGAGCCGACGCGGATGCGCTGTGTCGCCGCCGCGATCTGTCCGATCATGATATCGGGCGAAGGGCTGGCGACCGAGGCAAGACCATGATGCTCGGCCAGCCAATAGCGCATGTAGCCGAGACGATCGGCGTGGCGCGCCAGATCGATGCTGTTGCGCAGTGCCTGCGAGGGGCTGGTCCCGGTGGTGACAACCGAAAGGTCGAGAATTGAAAGCGGATGCATGGACTTCAACTAAGTGTTCGCCGACCGAAATGAAGGGTGGAGCGGGGCAAATCCTCCAACCGGCGGCTGGCCCACCCGGCAGGTTTATTTTCGATATTGGGCGGTTTCCTTAGCCATATTGGGCAATTTCCCATGGGATTCGGCTCATAGATGGGCTGTCGGAATGCGCGCGGTTCGCTTATTTTGGCCCGATGACTGAAACCGCAGTGCCAGCCGAAAAACGTCCCGCCATTTCGTTCGAGTTTTTCCCGCCGAAGACCGAGGAGATGGAGAAGAATCTGTGGGGCGTGATCGAGCGCCTCGCGCCGCTGGCGCCGAACTTCGTCTCGGTGACCTATGGCGCGGGCGGATCGACCCGCGAGCGCACCCATTCCACCATCGCACGCATCCTGAAAGAAACCTCGCTGACGCCGGCCGCGCATCTGACCTGCGTCGATGCCTCACGCGCGAATGTCGATGAAGTGGTCGCCGCCTATCACGACGTCGGCGTACGCCACATCGTGGCGCTACGCGGCGATCCTTCCGGCGGCATCGGCACGGCCTATACGGCGCATCCGGAGGGCTACCAGAGCTCCGCCGATCTCGTCGCCGCGATCAAGCGGCAATATCCCGACATGGAAGTGACGGTCTCGGCCTATCCCGAAAAGCATCCCGAAAGCCCGAGCTTCGAGGCCGATATCGACGCCCTGAAGGCCAAGGTCGATGCGGGGGCGACGCGCGCGATCACGCAATTCTTTTTCGACAACGACCTGTACCTGGATTTTCTCGATCGTGTGCGCGGCGCCGACATCACGATCCCAATCGTGCCCGGCATTCTTCCGGTGCAGAATTTCAAGCAGGCAAAGAATTTCGCCGAGCGTGCCGGCGCGACGATGCCGGACTGGCTCGCGAAAAAATTCGAGGGCCTCGACGACGATCCGGAAACCCGCAAGCTGGTCGCCGCCACCGTTGCAGCGGATCAGGTGCAGGCTCTCACCCAGCAGGGCATCGACAATTTCCACTTCTACACGATGAACCGCGCGGACCTCGTGTTCGCGATCAGTCATCTGCTGGGAATTCGTCCGAACGGCGCACAAAAGGCGGCGTGATCTTCACCTAGTTCTGCGGATCGCTTGCCAGCACGCCCCTCACCGCTTGGGCCCAGCCTTTCAGTTTACGTGTGCGCGCCGTCTCGCTCATGTTCGGCTTGAATCGCCGCTCCAACCGCCAGTTGTCCGCGAAACGTTCCGGTCCGGGATAAACACCGGCGGCAAGACCGGCGAGGTAGGCCGCTCCGACCGCCGTGGTCTCGCGGATCATCGGACGATCGACCGGCGCGTTGAGCAAATCCGCCAGCCGCTGCATGGTCCAGTCCGATACCGCCATGCCGCCATCGACGCGCAGCACCGTGTTC
The DNA here is from genome assembly GCA_019747015.1 of Xanthobacteraceae bacterium. GTDB lineage: Bacteria > Pseudomonadota > Alphaproteobacteria > Rhizobiales > Xanthobacteraceae > Afipia. The sequence continues at coordinate 22,381 of JAIERI010000251.1, read as the reverse complement.
GCCATAGTATTTTTATTGACCGCATCCGGCCAGTCGGCGCGCATCGCCGCCCACAAATCGTGAGTCTGGTAGCAAACGCTCTCCAGCACCGCATGCGCGAACTCCGCGGGGCCGGTGTTGCGCGTGAGGCCGAACATCGCGCCGCGCACCCGCGGATTCCAGTACGGCGCGCCGAGGCCAACGAACGCCGGCACCAGATAGACCGATTGCGCCGGATCGGATTTCTCCGTGAGCAAATCGCTGTCATGCGCCGTCTTGATGAGATGCAGGCCGTCGCGCAGCCATTGCACGGCCGAACCGGCGACAAAGATCGAACCTTCCAGCGCGTAGGTGCGCTGGCCGTTCAATTGGTAAGCGATGGTGGTGAGCAATTTGTTCTTCGACCGCACGGCCGTCGTGCCGGTGTTAAGCAATGCAAAACATCCGGTGCCATAAGTCGATTTCATCATACCGGGTGAGAAACACGCCTGACCGATGGTCGCGGCTTGCTGATCGCCGGCGATGCCGCGAACGGCGATGGCTCCGCCGAATAATTCCGGCACGCTGGCGCCGAAATCCCCCGACGAATCGCGCACGTCCGGTAACATCGAGCGCGGCACGCGCAGCAGTCTTGCAAGCTCCTCGTCCCATTCGCCGCTGTGAATGTTGAACAGCATCGTGCGCGAGGCATTGGTCGCGTCGGTAGCGTGAACCTTGCCGCCGGTCAGCCGCCACAAAAGATAACAGTCAACGGTGCCGAACAGCAGTTCGCCGCGCCCGGCGCGTTCGCGCACGCCGGGCAGATGATCGAGAATCCACGCGATCTTGGTGCCGGAAAAATACGGATCGATAATCAGGCCGGTCTTGGCCGTGATCGCAGGTTCGTGCCCTTCATCCTTCAATCGCGCGCAAACATCTGCAGTGCGCCGGTCCTGCCAGACGATGGCGCGATGCACCGCGCGCCCGGTGGCGCGGTCCCACACCACCGTCGTCTCGCGCTGATTGGTGATACCGATGGCGGCGATTTCCGACGCCTTGATGCCGGCCTTGCCCATCGCCTCGCGGCAGGTTGCAAGCGTCGAAGTCCAGATGTCGTCCGGTTCGTGCTCGACCCAGCCGGACGCGGGAAAGTGTTGCGGGAATTCCTGCTGCGCCATCGCCGCCACCGACATGTCGGCGCGAAACACCATTGCACGCGAGGATGTCGTGCCCTGATCGATGGCGAGGATGTGGGACATCTTTTACTGAACGATCTCGAACAACCCCGCCGCGCCCATGCCGCCACCGACGCACATGGTCACTACGGCGTATTTTACCTTGCGACGCCGTCCTTCGATCAGCGCGTGACCGGCCATGCGCGCGCCCGACATGCCGTAAGGATGGCCGACCGAAATCGCGCCGCCATCGACATTCATTTTCTCGGGATCGATCCCGAGTTTATCGCGGCAATAGATCACCTGCACGGCAAAGGCCTCGTTTAATTCCCACAGGCCGATGTCATCGATCTGAAGGCCATGCCGCTTGAGCAGGCGCGGCACCGCAAGCACCGGGCCGATGCCCATTTCGTCCGGCTCGCAGCCCGCCGCGACGAAGCCACGAAAGATACCGAGCGGTTTCAGATTTTTTTGCGCGGCCATCTTGTCGCTCATGATGACAGTGGCGCTGGCGCCGTCCGACAACTGGCTGGCGTTACCCGCGGTGATGGTGAATCCCTCGCCGCGCACGGCCTTGAGATGCGCGAGACCCTCTGCCGTGGTGTCGGGACGCGGGCCTTCATCTTGAGAAAGGGTGACGTCCCTGAACGAAATAGCGCCGGTCGCCTTGTCGGCGACGGCCATCGAGGTTGTGATCGGTGCGAGTTCGTCGTTGAATTTGCCGCCCTGTTGCGCGGCGGCGATGCGGCGCTGGCTTTCAAGGCTGTATTCGTCCTGCCGTTCGCGCGAGATGCCGTAGCGTTTCGCCACCACCTCGGCGGTGTCGAGCATCGGCATATAAATGTCAGCCTTGATCTTGAGCAGCGCCGGATCGGTGTCGTGGAATGTATTCATTTTATCATTTTGCACCAGACTGATCGATTCGCCGCCGCCACCGACCGCGATCTCGACGCCGTCGAACAGCACCGAACGCGCCGCGAGCGCGATAGCCTGCAAGCCCGAGGCACATTGCCGGTCGACGCTCACGCCCGCCGTGGTGACAGGAAGCCCCGCGCGCAACAACGCTTTGCGTGCAATATTGAAGCCGGTCGTGCCCTGCTGGAGCGCCGCCCCCATCGCGACATCTTCCACCTCCGCCGGATCGACGCCTGCGCGCCTGACCGCCTCGGCGATGGCGTGACCGAGCAATGTCGCGCCCTCTGTGTTGTTAAGCGCGCCTCGATAGGCCTTGCCGATCGGGGTGCGGGCGGTCGATACGATGACGGCGTCGGTCATGCAGCCTGCTCCTAGTGGTCCGATTCTAACATTCGCATCCCGTTTCAGCAGCCCCTTCTGCGAATGTCAGAATCAAGGACCACTAGCAAATATGAGTTTGTAGCGGAGTTTTGGATTTGACATTCGCTTTAAGAACTCGCGGTTGGGCGGGAGCGAATGTCAAATCCACTCCGCTAGCTTGATGCGGGGCATTTGTGCACATTTGGCGTTCGCAAAGCTACCGGTTGCGGACAAGTCGGGGAGCCTTTTGCACCTGCGAGGCGCCTGTTCCAGCCCGATTGAATTGTTCCACCTACGTCTGTAAGAAAGCTGCGGTCCCTTGCCTATTTGCGAGGGACTTTTCGTTGTTTTAAAGGGCGTTCACCGCACTTCTCCCGGCGCGCGAAACGGCATAAGGCAAGTCATGACCGATAAACGTCCTCTTCTTCGCGCGATTTTCGATGCCGCCGTGGGCGCCGCCCATCCTGAGCGCATGCTGCGCCGGCATCTGCCGCCGCCCCCGCGCGGACGGGTGATCGTGCTCGCCGCCGGCAAGGGTGCGGCTGCGATGGCCGCAGTGGCGGAGCGGCATTACATGGACGAGGTCGGACTTTCCGAGGACCAGATTTCAGGCGTCGCCACCACACGCCACGGCCATGGCGTGCCGACACGGCGAGTCGAGGTAATCGAAGCCGGCCACCCGGTGCCGGACGAAGCCGGGCTGAAAGGCGCGGAAAAAAGCCTGGCGCTGGCGCAAAGCGCCGGTCCCGACGATCTCGTACTGGCACTGATTTCGGGCGGGGGCTCGGCGAACTGGATCGCGCCGGCGGAGGGCATCACCTTCGCGCAAAAGCAGCAGATCAACAAAAGCCTGCTGCGGTCGGGCGCGCCGATTTCCGAAGTCAACACGGTGCGCAAGCATCTGTCGCGCATCAAGGGCGGACGGCTGGCGCGTGCGGCCTATCCCGCACAGCTCGTGACCCTCGCGGTGTCGGACGTGCCGCATGACGATCCGGCGACCATCGCCTCGGGGCCAACGGTGCCCGATGGCACGACGCTGAAGGAAGCGGCCGACATCGTCGCCAAATACAATATTCAGATGGACGAGGAAGTGCGCAAAGCCCTGAACGATCCGCGCAACGAGAGCATCAAGCCCGACGACGAGGCCTTCGCGCGCGCGCGTTTCGAGATTGTCGGCAAACCGCGCGATTCGCTCGATGCGGCGATCAGAGTGGCTGCCGAGGCCGGCTACGAGGTGATCGATCTCGGCGCCGACCTTGAAGGCGAGGCTCGCGCGGTGGCTGCCGACCACGCCAGGATCGCGCTCAACGCGCAAGGCCAAGGCAAACGCGTCGCGGTCATGTCCGGCGGTGAGCTCACTGTCATTGTACGCGGCAATGGCCGCGGCGGTCCCAATCAGGAATACGTACTGGCACTCGCCGAACTGCTGGCGGGTCACAAAGATATCGCGGTGCTGGCCGCCGACACCGACGGCGCGGATGGCGGCGCGGGCTCGCCGCGAGACCCCGCGGGGGCGCTCGCGGATGAAAAGACGTTCGCGAAAATGCGGGAACTGCACCTCGATCCGAAGGCCTATCTCGACAACAACGACGCCACGTCGTTCTTCGAGAAGACCGGCGATCTTCTGATCACGGGGCCAACACTGACCAACGTCAATGACATCCGGGTCATTCTTGTCGGCTGACAAAAATCCCGTCAGCCCCTGCCAGGGTTGCGGCGCGTGCTGCTCGCATTCCAGCGAGTGGCCGCGCTTCACTACCGAGGACGATGCAGCGCTGGACCTGATCCCGGAAAAATTCGTCAACGCCGCATTGTCGGGCATGCGATGCGACGGCATGCGCTGCTCGGCTCTGAATGGACGGATCGGGGTGTCTACGTCGTGCGGAATCTATACAGTGAGACCGGAGGTCTGCCGGACCTGTCAGCCGGGCGATGCAGAATGCAATATCGCCCGGCGAGGATTCGGCCTCGCGGAGTTGACGCCCCCCTAAGGCAACGGCCTTAAGCCGTGATGGCCTCGGCTTCGTCATCGAGGTCGTCTTCGAGAGCCGCGAAGGTCGACAGCGGCCTGGTCGACAGCGTGATTCCGCGGCGGTTACCATAACCCGATATGGCCGGCGCGTCAGAGGGCGCCTCCCGCGACATCGCGAACAAGGTTTTGCCAACGATGCCGCCCTGCTCCACGAGATCGCGTTCGTTACACGTCGCGGCGATGGCAAGGCTCATGGAATGAAGATGAGCGCGGCGGTAACAAAACAGTGCGAGCATCGCGCGCACGTCCGACGATACCGATTCGACAAGTTCAGGCAGGCCATGCTCACTGGCGCGATAGAGACTGCCAAGCATGTCCTCACCGACGGGACATGCATCGTTTTCAAAGGCGATACGGCTTGACGACATTGCAAGATCTCCCCGTCGGGAAAGATGCAATGCAATATGCTAACGAAGGGTTAACTAAGCGGAGCGGTCGCGCGTGGCGTTGAGACATTCGAGAGAGAATCACGACGCCGTTCGCTGCTTTGATTCGCGGACCTCCTCCTCGTCGTCCCCGCGAAGGCGGGGATCCACACCCATACGAGTTAAGAAGGGGCGTTGACTACTCGCAATGCCAACAAGCAGCGGCCCGACGATCCTGGATCCCCGCCTTCGCGGGGGACGACATTGCGGATAGATGCTACCGCGGCGCCATGCGGATCGCGCCATCCAGACGAATGGTCTCGCCATTCAGCATCGCATTCTCGACGATATGGACGGCGAGCGCGGCATATTCTTTCGGGTCGCCGAGCCGCGCCGGATGCGGCACCTGTGTGGCGAGGCTGCGCTGCGCTTCCTCGGGCAATCCCAGCAAAAGTGGCGTCAAAAACAGTCCCGGCGCGATCGTATTCACCCGAATGAACAGTGAGGCGAGGTCACGTGCGATGGGAAGGGTCATGCCGGCGACACCGGCCTTCGAGGCCGAATAGCCGGCCTGTCCCACCTGGCCATCGAACGCCGCCACCGAGGCGGTATTGATGATGACGCCACGTTCCTCACCGATCGGCGGCACGCTCTGCATCCGCTCCGTCACCAGCCGAATCACGTTGAACGTGCCGACAAGATTGACCGAGACCACACGCTTGAATTCCTCGAGCGGATAGGCGCCGTTCTTGCCGACGGTCTTGATCGCATTGGCGAGACCGGCGCAATTCACCAGAATGCGGATGACGCCATGTGCGGCTTCAGCCTTCGCAATGGCGGCCTTGACCGGCTCTTCCTGCGACACGTCGCCGATCAGCGCGATTCCGCCGAGGTCGGAAGCGACTTTTTCAGCGGCCGCCTTGTTCATGTCGAGTACGGCGACCTTGGCGCCTTTGGCCGCCATTGCCCGTGCCGTGGCTTCGCCCAGACCTGAACCGCCGCCAGTGACCAGAACCGAAAGATCCTTTAGCTGCATGGAATCACTTTCTCTGATGCGCCATTGGGCGGATCGAAATGCGATGCAAGGAACGGGCCGCTCAGCGCTCGCTCTGCCATTGATTCGCCGTCATGACATCCGGCGCTTCGGCGTATTTTTTTGGCCACATGTCGACCACCCATTCGACGCCGGTGGTCTTGTCCACGATCACCGCGGTGTTGTGCGGCAACTGCCCGACAAAGAAATTGCCGCGATAGCGCGGATTGCCCACGGTATGATGCTTGAGCAGCTTCCACTCCTGCAAGACCAGCAGCAGGCTGGCCGCGTTGCGCGTGGTGTCCCAGCAATCGAAATTGCTGGCGTCTGCATTGGAGCGGATATCGGCATTGGCGATGCGCTTGTCGGTGCCGATGATCGGACCCATGCGCTTGTCGAACCAGATCACCGCCTTCTGGATCGCCGCGCGTTCGGCGGCGGATGATGCTTTGCCGGCAGCAAGGATTTGCGTCAGCGTCCGCCGGTCGCCGTCGGTGAAATCGAGAAACGTGCGCCGCCGGCATCCGAAGCCGTAGCAGACCGGCATCCGGCTTGCGCTCGGCGGAATGATCGACACCGAATTATAGAGATCGGCCTGCGGGGGAGTCAGTTCCATGGCTCGCGCGGATGGCGCGCCAGTCATAACAGCGCCCAGCACGAGCGTACCGGCAAAGCGAAACTGACGAAATATTGTCATGAGGGATGCCGCGAAAGACCAATCGATTGCCGCACAAACCTAGCGTGTGACGAAATCGGTGCCAAGGGCGGACCTGTGGCATCAACGCAATGGCAGCCGGAAATAGCGCGAAATTGATGGCGCAGGATTGATGGGACGCGCAGGTCTCACAAGACCGTCGGCGCATCCGGCAGTTCGTTTTTGTGCGGTCCCGACGCGGGAAAATGCGCGACCAGATGCTGCGTCACCGACGCGATCCCCTCAATCACCCCGGCCTCGAAATGGCCGCTCCTGAACTGCGTTTCCATCGCGGTGCAGATGGTTTGCCATCCCTGTGCGCCGACCTTGGCGTCGATGCCGCGATCGGCGACGATTTCCACATCGCGGTCGGCGAGCAAAAGATAGATCAGCACGCCATTATTATGTGCGGTGTCCCAGATGCGCAGCAGCGAAAATACATCCAGCGCGCGGGCGCGCGCGGCCTGATCGTGGAACAGCGGCCGCCCGTCGAGCGCGCCTTCCACGACAAAGCGGATCTGGCCGGTGTGTTGTTTCTCGCTCGCCTTGATCGCGGATTCGATGTTCGCCAAAACGTGATGCGGAAACACCCGCCGCACCCGCCAGCGGTTGAGAAGAAGATGCTTGCCGATGCGTTTGATGCCCATCGCTACCAACTGCCTGATGCGCCGCCGCCGCCGAAGCTGCCGCCGCCTCCGCTGAAACCGCCACCGCCGCCTCCACCGCCACCCCAGCTCGATCCACCGCTGCTGAAGCCGCCACCTCTGCCGCCGCCCGACGACATCAGGAAATCGCCGACCAGCGTGAAAAAGAATCCGATCAGGCCAACAATGGCCGCAACACCCCAGACACCGACGAACATCCAGGCAACGAAAGCGACGCCGCCGCCAGTGACGAGCGATCCGAACAGCCGTCCGAGCGCGGAGCGCAGGATACTCCCGACGACCAGCGTGCCGATGAACAGAACCGGAAAGAATTGGCCGAGTGCGTCAAGCGCACCGGGCGACATTCTCTGGATGGGTTTCGGCGCGGGCAGCGGCTCACCATCGACCACGCTGATCATGCGACCGACACCGGCATTGATGCCGCCGGCGAAATCGCCGGTCCTGAAACGCGGCGTGATGATCTCGTCGATGATGCGCTTGGAGGTGGCGTCGTTGAGCGCGCCTTCGAGGCCGTAGCCGACTTCGATCCGCAGCTTGCGGTCGTCCTTGGCCACAAGAAGGAGCGCGCCGTCATCGACCTTCTTGCGTCCCAGCTTCCATTGCTCGACGACGCGTAGCGAATACTGCTCGATCGCCTCGGGCTGCGTGGTCGGCACGATCAGGACTTCGATCTGGCTGCCCTTGCGGTCCTCGAACTCTTTCAGCTTTTGTTCGAGACTGGCCGCTTCATCGGCACTGAGGGTCGATGTCAGATCGACCACCCGTCCGGTCAGCGGCGGCACCGCCACGTCTGCGCGCGCAGAACCTGTGACGCCCGCCATGCCAATCGCCGCAAGACAAAGCCAGGCCCAGCACAAAACAGGTGCGAGGATGGCTTTTCTTGCGGCGGTCATCGCAGGTCTCGCGAAATTATCGCGTTACTTCGGCTGCTCCGCGGGTGGCGCAGGCGCCGGTACTGGTGCTGGCGTTGCCGCCGGCGGCACGTTGAAGTCGACCTTCGGCGCGGTGGAGATTTCCTTCTCGTTGTCCACCGTGAAGTTCGCCTTCTCTTTATAGCCGAATGCCATCGCAGTCAGATTGTTCGGGAAGGTGCGGATGGTCACGTTAAAGTCCTGCACGGCCTTGATGTAGCGGTTGCGCGCCACAGCGATGCGGTTCTCGGTACCTTCGAGCTGCGCCACGAGATCGCGGAATAGCTGGTCGGATTTCAGCGTCGGATAATTTTCCGTCACCACCAGAAGGCGAGAGAGAGCGCCGGTGAGTTCGCCTTGCGCGGCCTGAAATTTCTGCAACGCGGCCGGATCGTTGATGACGTCGGGGGAGATCGGCGCGCCGCCAACCCTGGCGCGAGCGTTGGTGACGCCGAGCAGCACGTCCTTTTCCTGCTGCGCAAAACCCTTCACCGAATTGACGAGGTTGGGCACCAGATCGGCACGGCGCTGATACTGGTTGACCACTTCCGACCAGGCCGATTTGACGCCTTCGTCGTTCTGCTGGATCGTGTTGTAGCCGCAATTGGTGAGGCTGAGCGTCGCCAGCGCCGCGAGAACCGTCCATATCTTACGCATGAAATTCTCCAGTGAATACTGTGAACGAAAAACATCTCCCCGCTGCGGCGACTATACATCATCGCATCGGCGAAACCATAGACTTGGATACCTCGCGATGCTTTGATTGCTTACGCAACGCATTGCCCAATGCGTCATGATTGCGTCACAGGCCCTTTGGCGAACTGACGATTGATTTTCCAGTTCTGACGATTCGTCATTTTATTTTGAATGGTATGTATAGCGCGGCATTTAGAACAGGCCCGCAAGCAAGTATGTCGTTGAAATAATTATGTAGTTGCATGAATTTTTTATTCGGCAATCGCGTTGTAAATTTCCGATGCGCGTTTGGCCTGACGCAAGCGAACCAGCGTTTCGGGCGCCTTCAAAGTTCGGGCCACCAGCGCCAGTGCGGCCAATTGATCGCTCTCCGATGGAGCCGGCAACAACAGCACGAATGCCAGGTCAACCGGCTGAGCATCGATCGCATCGAAATCCAACGGCGGCTTCAATCTCGCAATCATGCCGAAAGGCTTTTTCACGACCGGCAATCGCGCATGCGGAATGGCAACGCCACGTCCCATGCCAGTGGACCCAAGCTCCTCGCGCTTTTGAAGTGCGGAAGCTATATCGTCCGCTTGCAAGCCAAGCCTTGCGGCTGCCTTTTGCGCCATCGTTTGCAGAAGCTGCTGCTTGTTAGGGGAGCGGACATCGACGAGGACATCGGCCGGATCGAGAATATCGGAAATCTTCATGGACTCTCCAGAGCGGCTCGCCGGACGGATTCTTGATACGGATTTTTGGCTGGGTGCTTAGTCCGGAGCGCGCAGCCGGTAGCCGATCCCTGTCTCGGTCAGTACGTATTGCGGCCGTTCCGCGTCGCCTTCAATCTTCTGCCTGAGCTGCCGCACATAGACGCGCAGATACTGCGCATCCGTTAACTCGTCCCATAATTCGTGCAGAAGAAACTTGTGGGTCAGCACCTTGCCGGCATGCTGGACCAGAACCCGCAACAGATCGTACTCCTTCGGCGACAGCTTTATGTCCTTCTCACCGACCTTGACAATGCGCCGCACCAGATCAACCGACAGATCGCCGGTGCGAAATATCGGGCGTTCGCCATGAACCTGCAATTGATGACGGAGCGCCGCCCTGATGCGCGCGAGTAGTTCGTCCATGCCGAATGGCTTGGTTACATAATCGTCGGCGCCGTGGTCGAGCGCCTGAACCTTGCCCGCCTCATCACCGCGGCTCGACAGCACGACAATCGGCACGCTGTCGTTGCGCGCCCGGATCATCCGCAGCAGCTCATGTCCCTGAATATCGGGAAGCCCGAGATCGAGGATGACGAGATCCGGTTTGTGATCCAAAAGCTCCAGCGCCGTCTTGCCGTTGGGCGCGTCAAGAATTTCATAGCCCTGCGTGCTGAGACCCATCCGCAGCAGCTTGCGGATCGGCGGCTCGTCGTCGACCACGAGTATCTTGAGCGGAGCGGCGCTCATGCGGCGGTATCCAGTGTTTCGATGATTTTGGGAATCGGCAGCCTGATGGTGATGACGGCACCTTTGCGATCGGTCCGGTTCGCGGCCAGGATCGTGCCATGCATGGCTTCGACGAATCCGCGCGAGATGGCAAGCCCAAGTCCTGTGCCCGGCCGCACATGGTCGCCTTTCTGCGCACGGTAGAATTTATCGAAAATATTCTCCAGTTCGTCCGCCGGAATACCTTCACCCTCATCGAGAATCTGAAGGCAAACGGAACTGGTTTCCCGCCAGCTCTGAAGGCGGATCAGGCTGCCGGCCGGCGAATATTTGGCCGCGTTGTCGAGCAGATTGAACAGAACCTGCTCGAACAGAACCGCATCGAGTTCAAGCATCGGCAAATTGTCCTGCAATTCCAGTTCGACGCGATGCCCGATCAGAATTTTTCCCGCGCGGCGCAGCGCGCTGCCAACCACTTCGCCGAGATCGTGCGGCGCCGAGTTCGGCACGATAGCGCCGGATTCAAGCTTGGTCATGTCGAGCAGATTGGCGATGAACCGGTTGAGCCGTTCGGATTCGTCGATGATCGTCGCCAGCAGATCGCTCTTCTCTGAATCGGACAGCCGGTTCGACAAATCGCGCAGGGTGCTCGCTGATCCGAGAACCGACGACAGCGGCGTCTTGAGATCGTGCGAGATCGAGGTGAGCAGCGCGGACCGCAGCCGGTCGGTTTCGACCACGCGCTTGACGTGATCGACGTCCTCCACCAGCCGGACCCGCTCGATCGCCAGCGCACCCTGATCCATCAGGGCGTCGAGCAGCCTTGTCTGATCGGGTGTGAGGATGGGTCCCGTCCGGTCATCGTCGATGCCCATCATGCCAATCGGCCCGCGTCCGGTCCGCATCGGCAGAAACAACCGCTTCGCCCCGGGCAAGGTGTCGGAGCCGCGTCCGGCTGGCCGGTCATTGCTCCAGGCCCAGTTCGCGGCGGCAAGATCGGCCTGATCGAGTTCGTCCTCAGGCGGATAACCCGCCTTCACCGTGAGCAAGCCGTGCTCGGGCAACAGCAGCACGACACGTACTTTCAGCATCAGCGCGGCCTGATAGGCCGTCGCCCAGAGCACGTCGTCGAGCGTCGCGGTGCCGGCGAGCTTGCGGCTGAACGAATAAAGATACTCGGTGGTTCGCGCCCTGCCCGTCGCCGCCACCGCCTGCGTGCGCACGCGCGCGGCGACATTGGAAACCACGATAGCGATCAGCATGAAGAAGAAAAACGCCGCGATGTTGGTCGGGTCCGCGATGGTGAAGGTATAGGTCGGCGGCAGAAAGAAAAAATTGTAGCAGAGCGATCCGGCGATGCTTGCCAGCAGCGAGGGCAGCAGGCCGAAGCGAACCGCCACGGCGACAACGCTGGTCAGAAAGACAAGATCGACATTCTCGATACCGAACAGGGGCTGGATCAGCATGCCGATGCCGAGGGCGACGGCCACAAGCACAAGCGCCGCGACATAAGGAAGGGGATCGAACGCCACCGATGGCTCCGCCGTCCGCACGCTTCTGCCGGAGATCGCCTCCGGAGCGAGATTGTCGCCCGCGATGACATGAACGCTGATATTGCCGGCGCGCCGCACCAGATCGTGGACGACCGAACCCCGAACGAGTTCGAACCACCATGAGCGGCTGGATTTGCCGATGACAATCTGGGTGACATTGTTCGCCCGCGCAAAGGCGAGCACGTCATCCGCAATCCGGCGCTCCACGGCGGGAATCGTCAGGGCTTCTGAACCCAGCGATTCGGCAAGCCGCAGCGTATCGGCGAGACGGTCGCGCTCGAAATCGGTCAGTTGCAGGCTGCGCCGGGTCTCGATGCAGATCGTGGTCCAGGGCGCATGCAGCCGGTCCGCCAGACGTTTGGTGTAACGCACGAGCCCTGCCGCGCGCGGATCCTCGCTGACGCAGACGAGGATGCGTTCGCCCGCCGCCCACGGCCCGGCAATGGCGTTGGCCTGCATGTGATTGAGCAATTGCTCGTCGACCCGCTCGGCGGTCCGGCGCAGCGCAAGCTCGCGCAGCGCGGTCAGATTGCCCGGCGAAAAATAATGCTCCAGCGCGCGCTCGGCCTGCCTGGGCACATAGACCTTGCCTTCCTTCAGGCGCTGGATCAGGTCATTGGGCGTCAGATCGACAAGTTCGATGTCGTCAGCGCGATCGATCATGGAATCCGGAACGGTCTCGCGCACGCGAACGTGCGTGATTTGCGCGACGACATCGTTCAGGCTTTCGATGTGCTGGATGTTGACGGCGGTATAGACGTCGATGCCGTTGTTGAGCAGTTCCTGGACATCCAGATAGCGTTTCGGATGACGGCTGCCGGGCGCGTTGGTGTGAGCGAGTTCATCGACGATGGCGATTTTCGGCCGCCGCGCCAATAGCGCGTCGAGATCCATTTCCTCGAGCGTCTGTCCCTTGTACTCCAGCTGCTTGCGGGGGATGACATCGAGGCCATGCAACAGCGCCTGTGTCTCCAGCCGGCCATGGGTCTCGACCACACCAATCACCACATCCACGCCGGCCTTCAATTTGGCGTGCGCGCTTTGCAGCATCTCATACGTCTTGCCGACGCCGGGGGCCGCGCCGAGAAAAATTTTGAGACGGCCGCCACCTTCTTCGCGGCGGGCCGCCTCAAGCAAGGCCTCGGGAGAAGGCCGCTGTTCAGAATCGCGGGTGACTGCCATCAGGCATTCGTGTCCTCATGCCGCCAGGCAGCGATTCTACTGCGCCGCGCGATCCAGCGCCAGATTGAGCGCAAGAACGTTGACACGCGGTTCGCCGAGCAGCCCGGCCAAACGGCCCTCGGTCTGCTCATTGACCAGCTTGCGAACGCTCTCTTCCGGCATTTTACGGGCTTTCGCCACACGCGGCACCTGAAACAACGCAGCTTCCGGAGAGATGTGGGGATCGAGGCCGCTACCCGTTGTGGTGACCAGATCGACCGGTACCGGCATCGAGGGATTTTCAACCTTCAGCTTTTCGACGTCATCGGTCATGCGATCGCTGAGAGCCTTGCTGGTCGGCCCCAGATTGGAGCCGGCCGAGTTCGCCGCATTGTACGGCGCAGGCACGGTCTTGGTTGCGTCCTGCGGATCGGCAGCCGTGGTCGCCGAGGGGCGGCCATGGAAATACTTGTCGTCCTTGAACTCCTGCCCAATGAGCACGGAACCGACCGTCTTGCCGTCGCGCTCGATCAGGCTGCCCTGTGCCTGCGCGGGAAAGACAGCTTCGGCAATACCGGTCATGGCCAGCGGATAGGCCAGACCCGTGAGGAGCGTGAGGCCGACAAGAATGACGAATGCCGGGCGAATTTCCTTCAACATGATCGATCTCCTTTATTACTGCGCATGATCTTTTTCGAAAACCGGTGTCCACTTTTCGGGATCATGCGTCAAACAAGATGCAAGGCGTTGACGACAACGTCGATCGCCTTGATGCCGATAAACGGGATGATGATGCCGCCGACGCCGTAGATCAGCAGGTTGCGAGTCAGGAGCGCACCGGCACCGATCGGCTTGTAGGCGACGCCTTTCAGCGCAAGCGGGATCAACGCAATGATGATGAGAGCATTGAAGATGATCGCCGACAGGATCGCGCTTTGCGGGCTTGCGAGGTTCATGACATTCAGCGCCTGCAACTGCGGATAGAACGCGAGGAAGATCGCCGGGATGATGGCGAAATACTTTGCCACGTCGTTGGCGATCGAGAACGTGGTCAACGCACCGCGCGTCATCAGCAACTGCTTGCCGATTTCGACGACCTCGATCAGCTTGGTCGGATTGGAATCGAGATCGACCATGTTGCCGGCTTCGCGAGCCGCCTGCGTGCCGGTGTTCATCGCCACGCCGACATCGGCCTGCGCGAGTGCCGGCGCGTCGTTGGTGCCGTCGCCGCACATGGCGACGAGCTTGCCCTTGGCTTGCTCGTCACGGATCAGCTTCAGCTTGTCTTCGGGCGTCGCCTGCGCAAGGAAGTCATCGACACCCGCCTCGGCCGCGATGGCGGCGGCGGTCATCGGGTTGTCGCCGGTGATCATCACGGTGCGGATGCCCATGCGGCGCAGTTCGGCGAAGCGTTCGCGGATGCCGCCCTTGACGATGTCCTTGAGGTGAACGACGCCGAGCAGTTGTCCGTCACGGGCGACAGCCAGCGGCGTGCCGCCGGATTTCGCGATCTCGTCGGAGATGGCCTGGATCTCCCGCGCCGTTCCGGTGCTGAGCGCGGGGATGGCGCGAGCCGCATTTCCCGACGCGACCGCACGCGTGCTGCCGCCGCCATTGACGTAATTCAGGATCGCATCGACCGCGCCCTTACGAACCGACGAGCCGCCGGCATCGACGCCGCTCATGCGGGTCTGAGCCGTGAACGGAATGAAGGTCGCATCGAGTTCTGCCATGTCGCGGCTGCGAATGCCGTACTTCTCCTTGGCGAGCACCACGATGGAGCGCCCTTCCGGCGTCTCGTCCGCAAGCGACGCCAACTGGGCTGCGTCCGCAAGCTCCTGTTCGGTGACGCCGCTCACCGGATGGAATGCGGTGGCCTGACGATTGCCGAGCGTGATGGTGCCGGTCTTGTCGAGCAGCAGCGTGTCGACATCGCCCGCGGCTTCGACGGCGCGGCCCGACATGGCGAGTACGTTGAAACGCACGAGACGATCCATGCCTGCGATACCGATGGCCGAGAGAAGCGCACCGATCGTAGTCGGGATCAGCGTCACGAATAGCGCCACCAGCACGATCACCGACACCGAACCGCCGGCATAGGCCGCGTAGCTCGGGATGGTGACGGTCGCGAAGATGAAGATGATCGTCAGACCCGCGAGCAGAATATTGAGCGCGATCTCGTTCGGGGTCTTCTGGCGCTCGGCGCCTTCGACCAGCTTGATCATGCGGTCGATGAACGTTGAACCCTGGGCCGCGGTGATACGCACGCGGATCCAGTCTGACAACACCTGGGTGCCACCCGTCACCGCCGAGCGGTCGCCGCCCGACTCACGAATGACTGGCGCGGACTCGCCTGTGATCGCGGCTTCGTTGACGGAGGCAACGCCTTCGATCACTTCACCGTCGGAGGGAATATTGTCGCCGGCTTCCACCAGAACAATGTCGCCGACCTTCAAACTGGTGCCGGATACCATCCGGTAAGTCTTGTCCAGCCCGGTCAGCAGCTTGGCCTGACTCTCGGTGCGAGTCTTCTTGAGAGATTCGGCCTGCGCCTTTCCGCGTCCTTCGGCGACCGCTTCCGCGAAATTCGCGAACAGCACCGTGAACCAGAGCCACAGGATGATCTGGAAGGTGAAGCCAAGGTCCGCACCGCCGGTCAGCAGGTTACGGATGAAGATGACCGTGGTCAGCGCCGCGACCACTTCCACCACGAACATCACCGGGTTCTTGATCATCAACCTCGGATCGAGCTTGACGAAAGCAGAGCCAATCGCGGGAATTACGATCTTGGGATCGAGCATGGCCGATACCGGCACCCGCTTCTGCAGTTTTAACGTTTCCATGAAAGTCACTCCGAATGAGATCGATCAGAACAAGGTGTTGGCGTTCATCGCGAGGTGCTCGACGATCGGCCCCAGCGCGAGCGCGGGGAAGAAGGTGAGACCGCCGACGATCAGGATCACGCCGACAACAAGTCCGACAAACAGTCCGCCGGTCGTCGGCAGCGTGCCGGCGGATGGCGGGATGGATTTCTTCGCCGCGAGCGAT
This sequence comes from Xanthobacteraceae bacterium, assembly GCA_019747015.1. Classification (GTDB taxonomy): domain Bacteria; phylum Pseudomonadota; class Alphaproteobacteria; order Rhizobiales; family Xanthobacteraceae; genus Afipia. The sequence goes on along the minus strand of JAIERI010000251.1, from coordinate 6,394 downwards.
CCCGCCAGCGCCATCGCCGGGATGATCATGAAGAAGCGGCCGACGAACATCGAAACCGCACCGGTGATGTTGTAGAACGGGATGTTGCCGGTGAGGCCCGCGAAGGCCGAGCCGTTGTTGCCGGTCTGCGACGTGAAAGCGTACAGAACTTCGGTGAAACCATGCGGCCCCGCGTTCGCCATTGAGGCGACCGCGGACGGCAGCACGACAGCGACCGCGGTCCAGCCCAGATACATCAGGGGCAGAACCAGAATGGCGAGCATCGCCATCTTCACTTCGCGTGCCTCGATTTTCTTGCCGACATATTCCGGCGTGCGGCCGACCATCAGCCCGGCGACGAAAATCGCGAGCACAACGAACAGCAGCATGCCGTAAAGACCGGAACCGACGCCGCCGATGATGATTTCACCGAGCTGTATGTTGATAAGCGGAATCATGCCGCCGAGCGCGGTGAACGAGTCGTGCATGGCATTGACCGCGCCGCAGGACGCCGCCGTTGTGATCACGGCAAACAGCGACGAGGCAACGATGCCGAAGCGGACTTCCTTGCCTTCCATGTTGCCGCCGGTCAGCCCGAGCGCGTGCATGATCGACGTACCGGACGCTTCCGCCCAGTAGGCAACGACCACGCCTGCAATAAAGAGCACGCCCATGACGCCGAGGATCGCCCAGCCCTGACGCTGATTGCCGACCATACGGCCGAACACATTGGTGAGAGCCGCGCCGAGGGCAAAGATCGAGATCATCTGAACAAAATTCGACAAGGCTGTCGGGTTCTCGAACGGATGAGCGGCGTTGGCATTGAAGAAGCCGCCGCCATTGGTACCCAGCATCTTGATCGCGACCTGCGATGCAACCGGACCCACGGCAATGGTCTGCTTGGCGCCTTCCAGCGTTGTCGCATCGACATAGGCGCCAAGCGTCTGCGGAATACCCTGCCAAACCAGGAACAGCGTGAAGACGACACAGATCGGCAGCAGCACATAAAGTGTGGTGCGGGTCACATCGACCCAGAAATTGCCGATGGTGCGGACGGATGAGCGGGCGAAACCACGGATCACCGCGACCGCGAGCGCGATGCCGGTTGCGGCCGACAGGAAGTTCTGATGGGTCAGGCCCAGCATCTGGGTCAGATAGGACAGCGTGCTTTCGCCGCCGTAGTTCTGCCAGTTGGTGTTGGTGATGAAGCTGATCGCCGTATTGAACGACAGATCCTCAGCAACCGCGGATTGCTCCATCGGATTGAACGGAAGAACCGCCTGAAGGCGCATGATCGCATAAAGAATCAGGAAGCCGCCGACATGAAGAAACAGCATCGAGATCGTGTAGGTCAGCCAATGCTGCTCGCGCTTCTCATCGACGCCGCCGATCCAGTAGAGACCCGCCTCAACGGGCCGAAGAATTGGAGACAGAAATGTACGCTCGCCGTTGAAGACGCGCGTCATATAGCCGCCGAGCGGCTTCACCAGCGCGATGATGATCGCGCAGTACAGCAGAATTTGAATCCAGCCGATGAATGTCATGGTCATGTGCTTTCATATCTACGCGTGATCTTTTTCCGAAAACCGGTTCACGCCTTTCGGAAATGTGCGTTCAAAACCGCTCAGGCCGAAGCAGAGCGTAGGCCAGGTAAAACAGCAGCCCTGCGGAGACGAGGCCGGCGAGTGTGTAATCGAAAATCATGGTCGTTCTCCTCAGAGCCAGTCGCAGGCGTACGCGTAGGCCACTGACAACACGAAGAAGCCCAAACCGATGGCCAGCATGATGACGTCAAACATTGAATGCTCCTTAGCGGCGGCGGCCCGATATGGGCCCGCACTCTCTCGGACGTATCTCGGTGCATCTTCGAAGCGCGGGACGCTCCCATAGCTTCGTGCAGGATTGGAATGACACCCGCGCCATAGGTTTTCGAGATGGAGGCGCAAACGACGTTATAGGAAACTCATAAAGATCGGCACTTACGACGAGTCGCATTTTAGCGGGACACAAAAACGGACCGCGGGATTTGATCCAGCTCAATATGAATCTGTTCAAGGATACCTGCCCGCACTTATGGAATTACTACATTTTGAGCGTCGACTCCGTCTGGCATTCAAATACTGCTTTGCTCATCTTGGACACCTGATCGCGTTCGCGCGTCCAAATGTACAAGAGGAGCACATCATGTTGTTTCGTCAGGATCGCTCCGAACGGCTGGCCGGGATCGCGGATCTGTTACACTCCGCCGAGTGCGCTTCAGCCGCTCTCGTATCCGCGATGGCTTGTGAAATTTGTCATGCCGACGTGAATGGTGCGGCGGCCTTCTCCACGCGGGTTCAAAAGCTGATCGCAGCCGGCGCATGGACCGATGCGGCGTTCGCGCTGCTGGCGGGTGAATTGCCGCAGTGGAAGCTTCGCCGTCTCGTTTATGACGAGGGCGAGTGGCACTGTGCTCTTTCGCTGCAACGCGAACTTCCGCAATGGCTCGACCAGGCGATCGAGACCAGCCATCAGGATCTTTCTCTCGCGCTGTTCCGCGGGATTGTCGAAGCGGCGCGGCAGGAACCGGCGGCCTCGGATGGATCGCCCACACTCACCGTGCCACGTATCCGGGTGAAGCAGCCCGATCTGGTGTGCTGCGACAACTTCGCTTGAGGCGTTGCGACTTGTTTTGAATCGCACCCGGAAGGCGATAGCAAAATGGCACAGTTCCCCAACGTATCGAACGATACCCGCTCCATGCAGGTACTCGTCAGGTTCTGTCTGCGAATTATCATTCTTGGCGTCTTCGCCGCGCTCGGCGGTCTCGGCTTTGGCAGAAACCTGGCTGCGCTGCTGTGGCTGACGACCATCCTCTGCGTCGCCGCCGGCCTGCTGCGGCGGGAAGGACCGTTCGAGCCGGTGCTCACGCATTGGGATGAGAGCGCGACATACGGCGCACTGTATTGCCTGACAGCGGCCTTCAATCAGGCCGCCACATCATGACCGGCCTCCCCCTTCAATGGCTCACGCAACCTCTCCATCCCGCTCTTATGTTTCGCCTATGAGATCGCGGTGACCTTGCTCTCGCATTCATATGCCTCCCCGCAGACATTGACGATGTAAGCGAACGGCCCGCTTCCGGATCGATGTGTGTTGAAGAGATCCGGCAGTGAAGACGGTCGCCTGGACAGAATTCTTTCTCAGGAGTCTTATCGTGAAGCAGACCGAACCTCCCTCGTGTCACTCGACAGTCGTTCTTATCGGCAAGAACAGCCGCGGCAACTGGGTCGCCCAGGAACAGAACGGACTGTTCGGCGGCTTGTTCATCAATCGCACCGAAGCGGTTCGATATGCGCTGTTCGAGAACGGCCATCACCCCGAGGCCGTCGTTGCAGCCCCTCACATGCTTGAACTCGACATGGCTCGCAAATCTTCCGCCTCATCCGGGTCCATCCCGCGCGCGGCCTGAAATCATAAAATGACGCTCACGATGCATGATCCCGCCACATGGCTGGCCGGCTACATCCCCGACCTTCCGACGCCCTTCGATGCCAGCGGCGAGATCGATCTCGCAGCGTTCGAAAAGTTGTGCGAGCGCCAGATCGCGGCCGGCGCGAAGGCGCTTGTGGTCGGAGAAACGACCGGCGAAGGCTCGACACTGACACAGCCGGAGCACTCCGCGCTCGTGCGCGCCGCCATCCGCACGTCACAAGGGCGTGCAGCGATCGTCGCCGGAACGGGCTCAAATTCAACGAGCCAGGCCATTGAGCTGACACATCAAGCGCAAATGGACGGCGCCGATGCGATCCTGTCCATGGTGCCGTACTACAACAAGCCCATGCAATCTGGCATCTATGCCCATTTCTGCGCGGTCGCCGGCGCCACCCGCCTGCCCATCATCCTTCACGACGTTCCATCCCGTACGGCGCGCGAAATGACCGACGACACGATCACACGACTGGCACAGTCGCAGCAGTTCGCCGGTCTGCGCGATGACACCGGCGACATTTCACGTTCCTTGCGGCTGCGTCCGCTACTGCCGCCGGAATTCCGTTTGTTGTCGGGCGACGATACGACGGCTCCGGCGTTTCTGGTTTATGGCGGCAATGGCTGCATTTCGATTACGTCGAACGTCATGCCTGAACTGTGCCGGAAGCTGTATCTGAGCTGCACGCAGGGCGAGCTGAAGTTTGCGAGAAGCCTGGCAATTCGCCTTAGCCATCTGACAGCCGCGCTGTTGCGAGAACCCACACCCGCCCCGCTCAAATATGCGCTCAGCCTGCTCGGACTGATGTCGCCTCGCCTCCGCCTGCCGCTTGTCGAACTGGCCGAGCCGGGAAAAGCCGACGTCGCATCCGCAATGGACGCGACGTGCTTCGAGGATTTGGCATGCACATCAAATCAACATTGATGATGTAAGAGCGCAGGACTTCCGGGACTTCAAAAATCCCACTTGCCGTCCAGATCATGTGGCATCTGGATTTCGTCGCAACCGGATCGCGTCAGCGTCTGCTTCTCGCGGCATTTCGGACCGGGACCGCGCATGTAATGTTTTTCCGGCTGGTACTTTCTGCCGGGGCCGACCAATGCCGCTGTCATGAACTTGAGTACCGACACGCCGGCTTTTGCGAGCAGCGAAATCGGCGATGAATGTGCCGCAGAAAAAGGAGCGCTCATCGAGCGCTCCCATCATTGAAGCCGGTCTTCTCGAATCGAGCGCGCGGCGAGCGTGCGTCGTCCTCATCCGCGGGCTGGCGATAAACCACGCCGCGAAGCGCCAGTTCGCGCTGAAGCCGGCGCGTCTTGGCGGCCGCGAGTGCCTCGATCATCCAGTGCAGAAAGCCATCGACGCGATTCACTGCGGTGCGCGCATGCACGCGCAATCGCCACAAATGAACATCGCCCGAATGATGGACAATCGGAGCCTGATTGCGGGAGATGAGATAGGCGCGATAATCGGCGTCGCCCAGATCCCCGAAATTCTCCTCGCTTGAATAAAGAAAGGCCATGGCCAGTCTCCTGAATCCGCGCGCGACGGATAGCGCCGCGCAAGGCCGGAAGATGCGTAGACATGCATAGGAAATCGAGATGAACCGCCGCGGCGCTTCATAGCCGCGGCATATACGTCGCAGCTCCAACTTTGTTTTGGCTTTGCAGAATTAGGCCGCCCGGCTAATTTCGCGATGTTCCATTTTTTCTTTTTGTCTTTGGACGGTCAGAAGAGCATCAGGGAGCTAGCCATGACCAATGCGCGCGGGGTGGACATGAAGCTTGAGATCGTCGTCATTCCGGTTTCGGACGTCGATCGTGCCAAGAGTTTTTACAGCGGCCTCGGCTGGAGGCTCGATGCCGATTTCGCTGCAGGTGACGACTGGCGCGTGATCCAGTTCACGCCGCCGGGCTCGGGATGCTCGGTGATCTTCGGCAAGAACGTCACTTCGGCGGCGCCCGGCTCAGCGCGGGGACTGTACCTGATTGTTTCCGACATCAACGCTGCCCGCAACGAACTGCTTGCCCGCGGCGTCAAGGCCGGCGAGGTATTTCACGCCGTGGGCGACAAGCACACCGGCACGGACGAGCCTTTTTTGTCGGGGCGAAATCGCGTCAGCGGGCCGGCCCCCGGAAATCGCAGTTACGGCTCTTTCGCTTCGTTCAGCGACCCGGACGGCAACGGCTGGCTGTTTCAGGAGATCACCAGCCGGCTGCCCGGACGCGTGGAAGGCGACACGACATTCAAATCGTCGGCTGACCTCGCGGCCACGCTCCGGCGTGCGGCGATTGCGCACGGCGAACACGAAAAACGAAATGGCGGCAAGCATGATGAGAACTGGCCGGACTGGTACGCCGAGTACATTGTCCGGGAGCAGGCCGGCAAGAAGCTGCCGACGTAAGCGGCTGAGACGTCATCGGCACGGGTGAGAGTGCGCGTTCGGAATCCGATAAGTGGCGCCTGTTTTGATCAATGCTGCGTTCCGTGTATACATCCGCGAACAAATGCACCCCTGCCTTTGTCGTCCTTGCCCGATCCAAACCCTCGTTGCTGTGCGAGTGCTAGACATTCCTCGCGGCTGCGAAGTTGCAATTTCGCGGCATCCGCTTGTGAGACAAACGTCAGCACTAAAACCACACCAACAAAGAGCTTCATTTTCCATTCCCCTTCGCAATTGGGTTATCCGAATCCCGGCATCAGGCCGTTGCCCCCACAACCAATGGAGGCAACGACCTCATGAAAAGCCATTCGGATAGCCAGCGCGTCATCCAACCGAAGGATGCACCGAAGCATGAAAGCTTCGGCAGTCATGGCCGGATGATGGGTTGAAGATCGTAATGCGCGGGTTGAAGCGAAATCGTCAATTATGGCGCGCCATTCAGAACAAAACCGCGAACTCGTATGTTATTGAAATTGCGCTATAAATCGCGCCCCTAACGGCAG
>JAIERI010000084.1 GCA_019747015.1 Xanthobacteraceae bacterium | reverse complement strand
TTGAATAGCTGGTGAAGCCTGCGAAAGCCGCGACGCGATAGGGCACGTCGGCATGGCCGATGGTGCGCAGCGCGAACAGATCGTAGAATGTCAACGTGAAATATCCCGCTGCGACACACAGGCCGGCGAGTGCAACCGTGCGCCATTCGGTCTGGCTCAGCGCCTCGACCACGTCATCCGGGTCGAGATTCTCAAGCATGTGATAGAGGACATAAAATGCAAAGCCGATGATCGCGATACTGATCGCGATGCCGAGCTTGTGCAGGATTTGCTTTTCGCGCAGGACCGCGACGATCCCGCGAAACGATTCCAGCATCCAAACCTCGAATAAACCTAAAGCGCCCGGCAGGGTTTCCTAGCAGACCCCTCGCATCCCTGCGAGGCCAAGCGTGCCGTTTCAGCCCGAATATTGCGCTCTGAGAGGCCGGCAAATCGATTGCGGCAGATGCCGCACACGGCGGTGGTTAATCAGTTCGCGGCAGCGGAGCGGGAAACCACCTGATAACGCAGCCAGGAACCGAGGGCGCAGCCCAACAAATAGACAGCGAACATGACCAGACCAAGATCGAGGCCGTATCCGAACCGGCCCGGCAACAAGCGCGATAGCGAAATCCCAGCCAGCACCACGACAACGATCACAATACGGCGCAGCGCGATCCGCGACAGTCCTTCACTGCGGCGAACCACGGCGATCCAGCCCATACCAAGGCCGATCACCGCCGCGCCCGACAGCCAGACCCAATTGAAGACCACGAGATAAGCCATCGCGTCACCTCACCACGAAATCGATACGGCGGTTCTTTGCCTTGTTTTCTTCAGTATCATTGGGGACGACGGGCTTCGTGTCGCCATATCCCCTCGCAACGACGCGATCCTTCGGCAATCCGGCCTTGACGAGATAGTCCACCACCGATTGCGCGCGTCGCGTGGAAAGCGCCAGATTGGCGCCGGTGTCACCATCGCTGTCGGTGTGCCCGGCGATCTCAAGATTGGCGGTGGGACAGCGAAGCGCGGTTTCGATCAGGCGGTCAAGCAGACCCATCGAATCGGAATCGATGGTGGCCCGGCCGGATTCGAATCTGATTTTTCCTCTCGTCAGCATTTCGACGAAGAGTTGCTGACAGACCGTGGAATCGACCGGACTGGCCACTGGCTTCACAGAGATTTCGGCATTGGCTTTCCAGCCCTGGGGCAGGCTTGATGCCAGATCGATCTGGATCTGCTCCGATGCCGCCGGATAAAGCGCGTCTCCCGACAGCTTGACGTCACGGTCTGAGATCGTCAGCGATCCTGTCGACAGACGCGACAATCCGCCAAGCGCCTGAGTCACGGCATTGGCAAATCCCTGCGGCGCGCCGACGCTTGCCTTGAGATTGTCGACGACCTTCTCGCTGATGAATTTACGCGCCACCGCCGCGACGATCGCCGCATGCACATTATTATCGGGCACGTAACCATTCAGTGTCAGCGTCATTGCTACAGGATCGTTGTTGGCCTGGAAGACATAGGGCGGCGCGGCGATGGCGTTCTCCGCGACAGTGTAACCGTCGGGAAGATTCTTCAGCGCGGCGGCGATGGCTTCCCGGCTGCCAAGCTCGCGCGCCATGCCGGCGAGACTGACCGCGGTGTCGGTCAACGTGACCTTGCCCTCCTTCAGTTTGCCGACCTGATCGACCAATAATAATGCGGCGGCATCGAAGCGCGGCGGCGCACCGCGCGACAACATCATATTGTCGGCCGCGTCGGAGCCTGCGGCGATCGCACGCGCGGCATCCATCAGTCTGGATTTGATGGCGGGCAACGGCGCGCTACCGTTCAGCGTGATCCGCACAACGTCGCGCTCCGCAGACCAGACGAATGGCTTGGCTTCGGGTATCAACCTGGTTTCATTATGCACGAGCCTGACGCCGGAGACGGCTTCAACCTGCGCCACCGCGCTGTGGCGGCCCTCTTCCGAGAACGCATCGGCCGCGAATCTGACGTCTCGGCCGGATACCTCGATCTGGGCCTTGTCCAGAACGGTGTCCTTTAACGCGGCCGTGGCTCCCGCTCCGAGATCCTTCTCGACCGGTGCCGTGGTGGTCCAGACCGCTGCCGCCCACACCAAGGCGAGAGGAAGCACGCCTGGCCACCATTTACGCACCCAGATGGAGAAATCGTTCATTCGGAACCTTCGTGTGAGACACGAGAGAAAACAAACCCTTGCTTGGGTGTCAATTTAGAAAATAAGGGAGCCGCGCCAGGCGGTCCCACTCACCACGAATAACCACTTGTTCAGCCGTTTCTGACAAGAATCCGCTTTATATCTCGTTCCCAAAGACAGCCATGAAGCAACTGCGCAGCACAATCATCCAGACAGGCCTCGATGCGATGTCGCTCACCGGCGCTCACCGCTTGCTGCGGCCGATGTTCGGCGGCGTCGGCCTCATTCTGATGCTGCATCGTATCTGCCCTGCGACCGGGGCGGATTTCCAGCCCAATCGCCATCTTGAAATCACACCCGATTTCCTGCGTATCGCGCTTGAACATCTGCGCGTGCAGGGCATCGATATCGTCACAATGGACGAAGCGTGCCGCCGTCTGTGCGGACGCGATTTTTCGCGGCGGTTCGCCTGCTTCACTTTCGACGATGGCTATCGCGACAACCGCGACTACGCGCTTCCTGTAATGCGCGAATTCGGCGCCCCGCTGATGGTCTACGTCGCCAGCGATTTCGCACAAGGTACCGGACGGCTGTGGTGGGTGGCGCTGGAGCGCGTCGTCGCCAAAGTTACAGCCATCGAAATCAAGATCGGCCGCGAACAGGCCCATATCGATGCCTCCACAACCCAGCACAAACAGGCCGCTTTCGCGCAAATCCATGACTGGTTGCGGCGCCTGCCGACCGACCACGATGTCCAGGATGAAGTCAGCGCGCTGGCGCGCCGTTATGGTATTGATGATTCCGCTATCGTCCGCGAATTATGCCTGTCGTGGGACGAGTTGAAGACATTTGCCAGCGATCCTCTTGTCACCATTGGCGCACACACCGTCAGCCATTGTAATCTGGCACATGAAAGCCCGGAGGTTGCCAACCAGCAGATGCGTCTGAGCCGAGAGAGAATCGAGGCCACGCTCGGACGCAAGGTGCGACATTTTGCCTACCCCTATGGCGACAAGTCCGCGGCAGCGGGCCGCGAATTCGCAATGGCCACGTCACTCGGCTTCGACACTGCCGTGACCACGCGGCCCGGCATGCTGTTCGCTGAACACGCAGACCACCTCACCGCGTTGCCACGCATCTCACTCAACGGCAATTATCAAACCGGCCGGTTCCTTCCCGTGCTGACGTCGGGCGCCGCTACTGCAATGTGGAACGGCTTTCGCCGGATCGACGCTGCCTGACGCTGCGAGTTGCCGCAGCTATCGCCCTGCGCTCGCATGCTTTGAGCAATTCTAATATCAACCGTTCCCCAATGCCGATTTCGAGGATGACGCTGGCGTGGATTTGGCCGATTGAATGTCGATCATCTCCAGGTCACCGCATCGGAACCGGAATCATGGCGACGCTTGCCTTTCTCACTTCATCGTATCGCAGACCACGCACCGCGCTCCTCGGAGCAACGGCCCTGATGATGCTGAATGGCAACGCGCGCGCGGCCTCGACGGTGAATGCTCTGTTGCCGCCCGACCTGTCGCCCTGGAACATGTTCGTGAACGCGGACATCGTGGTGAAGGCGGTTATGATAGGGCTTGCCTTTGCCTCGCTCGTCACCTGGACGATCTGCGTGGCGAAGATGCTGGAACTGCGCAGCGAAACCGATATCGCGCGCCGGCGCCTCGCGGCGCTCGAACATCATACTGCACTCGCAGACACGGCGCGCCAGACGCGCGATGATGCCGACGCCGTTGCCCTTTTGGTGCAGTCTGCAGAACGTGAGGCGAACCTGTCCGACATCGCATTCGACAGCGGTTTCACCGATCGTGTCGCGTTGCGGCTCGAGCGTGTGCAGGCGGCAATCGCACGACGTATCGCACGCGGCGCCGGCATTCTCGCCACCATCGGCGCGACCGCTCCATTCGTCGGCTTGTTCGGCACGGTGTGGGGCATCATGAATTCCTTCATCGGCATTTCCGAGGCGCGCACCACCAATCTCGCCGTGGTCGCCCCTGGCATCGCCGAGGCGCTCCTGGCGACCGCACTCGGATTGATAGCGGCAATTCCGGCGGTGGTGATCTACAATCATCTCGTTCGCCTCATCACCAATTATCGCGCGCTGCTCACCGACGCAGCTGCGCAGATCATGCTGCTCATCAGCCGCGAACAAGGCAACAGTTCTCACCGCGTCTCGCGTGCCGCCGAATAGTGGAGTTTGCCCATGGGCACAAAACCCGGCGGCAATCTTTCCTCAGCGCAAGACGACCTCGCCATAACCCACGAAATCAACGTCACGCCCTTCATCGACGTGATGCTGGTGCTGCTGATCATCTTCATGGTGGCAGCGCCGCTTGCCACCGTCGATCTCGGCGTCGACCTGCCGGCAAGTTCGGTCGAGCAACAGCAGCGTCCCGACAAGCCGGTGTTCCTCACTGTCAAGCCTGACCTGTCACTCGCCATCGGCGAGGATGTCGTTGCCCGCGACGCGCTGAAAGGTGCGCTGGAAACCGCGACCAGCGGCAAGAAAGACGATCGCATCTTCGTGCGAGCCGACAAGGCGATCAGCTATGGCGATCTGATGGAAGTGATGAACCTGCTGCGCAACGCCGGTTATCTGAAGGTGGCGCTTGTCGGCCTTGAGGCGCCCGGCGATTCCAGATGATCACGCTCGCGCTTCACGACCATATCGATCAGACCGAACTGCGGCGATGGGGTATATCCGCCGCTTTCGTCATTTCAATTCATGCAGTCCTGATTGCCGGCTACTTTATATGGCACATCACATATCAGCCCTCCGGCAAACCACTCGAGGCCATCTCAATCGATCTTGCACCGTCGACAGCCGCACCGGAGAACCAGACTGCCGATATCGCACCGGGACCGACTATGAAGGCCGCCGACGCGCCAGCGCCCGAACCCGAGCGGCAAAAGGCAATCGAAGAGACGATCGCGCGGACCCCGCCGCAGCAAAATCCGGCTGTGGTCGCCCCACCCGAGAAAAAGCTCAAATCGGAGCCGGCGCGCGAAACACCAAAGCCTGTCGTCAAGCAACCGCCGAAGCAATCATCGGACACGCCTGCCCCACGCACCAGTGCCGCGCCGCGCACGGAGCGTCAGGCTCCCGCGCAGGAAGCACGATCTGGCGTATCCGCCGCCGCGGCTCTCGCCACCTATCGCCAGCGCCTCAACGCGCATCTGCAGCGATTCAAGGGCAGCGGCGCGGGCGGCGGCGGCAGCGTGATGGCGGTCTTCACCGTCAGCCGGGGCGGCGGCATCTCCGGCGTGCGAGTCGCCAGATCGTCAGGCAATGCCACGCTCGACAATGAAGCCTTGGCGACGATCCGCCGCGCGCAGCCGTTGCCGCCGATCCCGCCGGAGATCCCGCAATCGTCGCTGACATTTCCCGTGCCATTCAGCTTCGGGGGGCGTTGAGTCCATTTGCGTCACGAAGCCGTGAGGACGGCGTAACGAACCGCCACACGCCGCCGAAGAGTCATCGAACCGCCGCCACGGATAAACCGCAGCGGCATTTTCGATCGGCTGTACCATGTTCAATCTCCTTCTCGCGGTGCTCGCCGGCATCATCACCATTGCGGCTCCCTGCACGCTTCCCGTGTTGCCGATTTTGCTTGGTGCGTCGGTGGGGCAGTCCAGCAAGACGCGGCCGGCCTTTATTGCATTCGGATTCGTGTTGTCGTTCACCGCGGTGGCGCTGCTGCTTGCCTCGATCACGCGACTGTTCGATTTCGATCCCAACGTACTGCGAGAAGGTGCCGCAATTCTTCTGATCGCATTTGGCCTGTTGATGATATGGCCATCGCTGTTCGAACGACTGGCGATCCGCTTGCCGCAGCTTTCGCATGGTGCTCAGCACCGGCAAGGCAATTTCGGCGGTTTTGTTCTTGGCACGACGCTAGGCCTGGTGTGGACGCCATGCGCCGGGCCGGTACTGGGTTCGATCCTGACGATTGTCGCTACGTCAAAGGATACGGTCTGGGCATCGATCTTGCTGATTGCCTACGCAGCTGGAGCAGCAATCCCGATGCTTGTCATCGCCTATGGCGGTCAGGCCGTCACCACTCGGGTGCGAAGCATCGCACGTATATCGCCGCGCTTGCAGCAGGGTTTCGGCATCGTGGTGATCGCATTCGCGATCGCAAGCTACTTCCAGTACGACACGCTTGCCGTGGCATGGCTGACGAATTTTTACCCAAATATCCAACTTGGCCTCTAACCCGGGAGACACTCAATGACCGTACGAAAAGCGATCGTAACTGCTGCCACGCTCATACTGGCGCTGACCGCGCCAATACTGTCGGCTCATGCACAAGACCAGTCCGCGAATGTATCCGTACGAGTTGCGGACGCAGGACAGCCCGCGCCGGATTTTTCGGGCATCAGCAACTGGTTCAATTCGCCGGCGCTGAGCATGTCCGGCCTGCGCGGCAAGGTCGTGCTGGTGGATTTCTGGACCTATGGCTGCATCAACTGCGTTCACACCTTGCCACACGTCACTCAGCTTTACGCGAAGTACAAGGATCGCGGGCTGGTGATCGTCGGCGTTCACACGCCGGAATTTCCATTCGAACACTCTGCAAGCAACGTGCAGGCTGCGTTAAAACGTCACGGCATTACTTATCCAGTCGCGCAGGACAATGAATCCGCGACCTGGAACGCCTACAGCAACCGTTACTGGCCCGCGCAATACATCGTCGATCAAAGCGGCAAGATCGTTTTTACCCATGAGGGTGAAGGCGCTTATGAGGACATCGACCGCACCATCGGCAAGCTGTTGAACGCCAACAGCTGACGACGCGGCTCCCCAGGCCGTGGGCATCCGTGGCGGCGTGACCGCCACGGATGCGATGATTTTCGGTTTGGATCTGCCATCAAAAACATGCATCGCGCGGCATATTGAACGTCTCCGACACCATGCTATACCGGACATCGACGTCATTCTGACGCCTTCTGATGGGAAGGTCTCGCGATGTTCGACGCTGTCAGCGCCATCGATCTTGCTCGCGCGCAATTCGCATTCACGATGTCGTTTCACATCGTGTTTCCCGCCTTCTCCATCGGTCTTGCAAGTTATCTGGCGGTGCTCGAAGCTCTGTGGCTCTGGACCGGCCGCGAGGTCTTTATCAACCTGTTCAATTACTGGCTGAAGATTTTCGCCGTCGCCTTCGGCATGGGCGTCGTGTCCGGCATTGTGATGTCCTATCAGTTCGGCACCAACTGGTCGGTATTCTCCGACAAAACCGGGCCCATCATAGGCCCCCTGATGGCCTATGAGGTGCTGACCGCTTTCTTCCTCGAGGCCGGTTTCCTCGGCGTCATGCTGTTCGGCCTCGAGCGCGTCGGACACAAACTGCATTTCCTTGCCACGCTGATGGTCGCGATCGGCACACTGTTTTCCGCCTTCTGGATTCTGTCGGCAAATTCCTGGATGCAGACACCAGCAGGCTACGCCGTTAACGCTGCGGGACAGTTCGTTCCGGCCGACTGGTGGAAGGTCGTTTTCAATCCGTCGTTTCCCTATCGCCTCGTGCACATGGTGCTGGCCGCGTATCTGACCACGGCGTTCGTGGTCGGCGGCGTCGGTGCTTATCATCTGCTGCGTGATTCGAAGCGCGAGGGCGCACGCGTGATGTTTTCGATGGCGATGTGGATGGCGGCGATCGTCGCGCCGATTCAGATTTTCGCCGGCGATCAGCACGGCCTCAACACACTTGAGCATCAGCCCGCCAAGGTAATGGCGATGGAAGGCCATTTTCAGAGTCATCCGAGTGGCGCACCGTTGATTCTTTTTGGCTGGCCCGATCAGACGGCCGGTGAAGTGAAATATGCCATCGAAATTCCAAAGGCCTCATCGCTGATCCTGAAACACTCGCTCGACGCACCGCTGGCCGGACTCGACACCGTGCCGCGCGAGAACTGGCCGAAGGTACCGCTGGTCTTCTGGTCGTTCCGGGTCATGGTCGGCATCGGTTTCCTGATGCTCGGCATCGGCCTGTTCAGTCTGTGGACACGCTGGCGCGGCACGATTTATGAGTCAAAATGGCTGCATCGCTATGCGCTGACGATGGGCCCCGCCGGATTTGTCGCCGTGCTCGCAGGGTGGATCACCACCGAGGCCGGACGTCAGCCGTTCACGGTGTTTGGATTGCTGCGCACCGCTGACTCCGCCTCACCACTGGCGTTTCCCGCCGTCGCGTCGTCGCTGATCGCTTTCGTCATCGTCTATTTCATCGTGTTCTCGATGGGCGTGTTCTACATTCTGCGTCTGATGTCATCTCCGCCGCACCAGGGCGAGGAAGGTCCGCGCAGCGACATCCCCACACGCGCGGCCGGCATCATACCCGGCCCCGCCACCGCACAGGCGCATTCATGAGCATCGGATCCGCCGATATCGCGACAGTCTGGGCGTTCATCATTGCCTTCGCGGTGTTCGCCTATGTGGCGATGGATGGCTTCGATCTTGGACTCGGCATGCTGTTTTCGCTGTTTTCCAAAAAGGAAGACCGCGACGTGATGATGAACACTGTCGCTCCGGTGTGGGACGGCAACGAGACCTGGCTGGTGCTCGGCGGCGGTGGATTGATGGCGGCGTTTCCGCTGGCCTATTCAGTCCTGATGCCCGCGCTCTACACTCCGATCATCGCGATGCTGATCGGACTGGTGTTTCGCGGTGTCGCCTTCGAATTCCGCTGGCGCGTCGATGCCGATTGCAACCGCTGGGACATCGCTTTCGCCGGCGGTTCGCTGATCGCCACGCTGGCGCAAGGCATCGCGCTCGGCGCGATTCTGCAAGGCATTCGCGTCGATGGCCGGCATTATGGCGGCGGGTGGTGGGATTGGCTCACCCCTTTCAGCCTTCTCACTGGCGCGGCCCTGGTCGCGGGCTATGGACTGCTTGGCGCAACATGGCTGGTGATGAAGACCGAAGGTGGTCTCCGCGACGAGGCCTATCGCCTCAGCCGCTGGCTGCTGCTTGCAACGCTGATCGCCATTGGCGCAGTCAGTCTCGCGACACCGTTTCTCGAAGCGGAATACTGGCGACGCTGGTTCGCATGGCCGAATATCATTCTCACCGCGCCGATCCCGCTCGCGGTCGCGGGCGTCACGCTACTTTTGCTGCGCAGTCTTGCCGACAAGCAGGATTATCGCCCGTTCTTCCTGTCGCTGACGTTGTTCGGATTATCTTATGCGGGGCTGGGCGTAAGTATGTGGCCTTATATCGTGCCGCGAAGCATTACCATCTGGCAGGCGGCGGCGCCGGACAGCAGTTTGAATTTCATGATCGTCGGCATCGCCATTCTGGTACCGATTATTCTGGCTTACACCGGCTGGGCCTATTGGGTTTTTCGCGGCAAGGTTCAGGCTGGAAGCGGTTATCACTGATGAAGCCGCTTAATCCAGCACCGCGCTCGCTGATGACGCGGTTGATGTGGTTTGTGGGATTGTGGTTCGCCGGTCTTGGGACTGTCACTGCTATTTCGTACGTCCTGCGGCTATGGATCGCACCGCATCACTGAGCGTGATATCCGCCGGGCTTTATTAAAATTGCCAAACTGTGAACGGCGCGGGTGCGCGAATGCTTGCCAGCGCGGCACAGGTGGGATTTGATGCAAGGCTCAACCAACGCGAGAACTCACATGACCAAGATCCGCCTGAACTCCTTGTTGTTCGCGATTTGGACTGTTCTGCTCGCACCCCCCGCATTCGCGCAGGGCTACAATACCAGCGATAGCGATCAGCCTGGATACATTCCCAGTGAGGCTGAAGAGCAATTGCCGCCGGAGTACCAGCGTACAGCGGTATTCTACCGCACCAGCGAAGCACCCGGTACCATCATCATCAGCACCTCCGAGCGTTATCTCTATGTGGTGCAGGGTGACGGACGGGCGCTGCGTTATGGTATCGGCGTCGGCCGCGAGGGTTTTCAGTGGCAGGGCCTGCTGAAGATTTCGCGCAAACAGGAATGGCCGGACTGGACACCGCCGCCCGAAATGATCGAACGCCAGCCTTATCTGCCTCGCTTCATGGCCGGCGGCCCCGGCAACCCGCTCGGCGCGCGCGCGCTTTATCTCGGCGCGACTGTCTATCGCATTCACGGCACCAACGCGCCTCAAACGATTGGCACCGCCGTCTCGTCGGGATGCTTCCGTCTGGTCAACGCAGACGTCACCGATCTGTATAATCGGGTGCCGGTCGGCACCAAGGTGATCGTGCGGCAAAAGCCGGAAATCTAGCGCAAACGCATATTGCTCGGCGGCCCTTGATGCCGCCGATTTTTGATGACCCATTTCACGAGCGAGACATCTCCATGAGCTTTTTTCCGCGCACCTTCCGTTCCGGACTTTTTCTGGGATTGATTCTCGCATTCGCCGTCGCGGCGGCCGCGATCGCCTATGAGCGTTACGATACGCATACCCTGAAGCGAACGATCCGCCGCGACGCGGTGCTGTGCGGCGTCAACACCGGCCTGCCCGGCTTTGCAATGCCGGACGACAAAGGCAACTGGTCGGGCTTCGACGTCGATATCTGCCGCGCCGTCGCTGCAGCAGTCTTTAACGATCCGACCAAGGTAAAGTTCGTGCCGCTGGAGACCACCGAACGTTTCAAGGAATTGCGCGACCGCAAGGTCGATATCCTGTCGCGCAACTCGACCTGGAGCATGTCGCGCGAGACCGAGTATGGACTGAATTTCGCAGCGGTTTCTTATTATGACGGCGAGGGCTTCATGGTGCGCCGGTCGCGCAACGTCGATTCTGCGCTCGAACTCAGTGGCAGCAAGGTTTGCGTCCAGGACAAGACCACAACCCAGCTCAATATGGCCGACTATTTCAAGGTCAACAACATAACCTATCAGGAAATGAAATTCGACAAGGTCGATGATTTGTTAAAGGCCTATGAGTTGGGCCAGTGCGACGTACTGACGACCGACACATCCCAGCTCTATGCCTACCGACTGAAACTCGCCAAACCGGAAGATCATGTGATCCTCCCGGAAATCGTTTCGAAGGAGCCGCTCGCGCCGGTGGTGCGCCAGCGTGACGACGAGTGGCTGCTGATCGTCAAATGGACAATCTATGCCATGCTCAACGCCGAAGAGCTTGGCGTCACGTCCAAGAATATCGACGAAGCGTTGAAATCGAAGAAGCCGGATGTGATGCGGCTGGTTGGCACCGAAGGTGCCTATGGCGAGGAAATGGACCTGAGCAAGGACTGGGCCGCGCGCATCATCCGTCATGTCGGCAATTACGGCGAAGTGTATGACCGCAATGTCGGCGTCAACTCGCCGCTGAAGATTCCGCGCGGATTAAATCAGCTCTGGAACGCGGGCGGCATTCAATACGCGCCGCCAATCCGCTAAAGCGCGTCGTGAGCGACGCGACCCCCTATCGCCCTGTTGTCGCAGGCACGCGGATCGGCCACGTCCATTTGAAAGTGGCCGATCTCGATCGTGCGCTCGGATTCTACGTCGGCATACTCGGCTTTGAGGTGATGCAGCGTCTGGGCGATCAGGCCGCGTTCATTTCCGCCGGCGGCTATCACCATCATATCGGGCTGAACACCTGGCACAGCAAAGGCGGCCGTCCGCCCGCGCCCGGCACCACCGGACTGTTTCACACCGCGATTCTTTATCCGACGCGCGCAGCGCTGGCCGACGCACTGCACCGATTGATCGAAGCGAAAATTCCGCTCGACGGCGCGAGCGATCACGGCGTCAGCGAGGCGCTCTACCTGCGCGATCCGGACGAAAACGGCGTGGAGCTTTATCGCGACCGGCCCGAATCCGAATGGCCGCGCAATGCTGATGGATCGCTGGCGATGTTCACGCGCCGGCTCGATCTCGATTCCTTGTTGGCCGAGCGCCGCATGTAGATTTCTAGCCCCAGCCGAGCGCGACTGCCGCGTGGTAAGTGACGAACGCGGCAAGATAAGCCAGCGTCAGCATGTAGGCGAAGGTGATGAACATCCAGCGCGAGCCGCCGGTTTCGCGCCTGATGACGGCCAGCGTCGAGGCGCATTGCGGCGCGAAGATATACCAGGCCAGCAACGCAAGCGCGGTCGCCAGACTCCATTCATGCGCGAGTGTCTGGCCGATCTGCGAGGCGGCTTCCTCGCCACCGGCAATGGCGTAGACAGTGCCGAGCGACGCCACGGCAACCTCGCGGGCCGCCATGCCGGGAATCAGCGCAACGCTGATCTGCCAGTTGAAGCCCACCGGAGCCAGCGCCGGCTCGATCCAGCGCCCGAGAATCGCGGCAAGGCTGTAATTGATTGCAGGCTCCGTAGCCCCGGCCGGCGGCCGGGGAAACGAGGCGAGAAACCAGATTAGCACCATCATCGAGAAAATTGTGGTGCCCGCCCGATGAAGGAACATCATGACGCGCGTATAGAGCGCGATCGCGATACTACGCAGCCGCGGCATCTTGTAGTCAGGCAGTTCGAGCATAAAAGGCGGCGTCGCATTTTCACGCCAGAAAAAATGATTGGCGACAAATGACACACCGAGTGCACTGAAAATGCCGACCGTATAGAGGCCGAACATCACGAGGCCTTGCAGTCCAATGATCCCCCAGACCTGCCGATCGGGAACGAAAGCCGAGATAATCAGCGTGTAGACCGGAATGCGCGCCGAGCAGGTCATCAACGGCGCAACCAGAATCGTGGTCAACCGGTCGCGCTTGTTGTCAATGACGCGCGTCGCCATGATTCCCGGAATCGCGCAGGCGAAGCTCGACAACAACGGAATAAAGGCACGTCCATGCAAGCCGGCGCCGCCCATGATCCGGTCCATCAGGAACGCAGCGCGTGCCATGTAGCCAAAATCTTCCAGCAACAGAATGAACAGGAAGAGAATCAGAATCTGCGGCAGAAAGACCAGCACGCTGCCGACGCCGGAAATCACGCCGTTCTGAATGAAACTTTGCAGCAACCCGTCCGGCAACAGGTCGTGCACACCTGTGCCTACTGCGTCGAAACCGGACGAGATCAGATTCATGACCGGCTGTGCCCACGCAAACACCGCCTGGAACATAACAAACAGCACGCACAACAGAATAAGAAGGCCCGCGACCGGGTGCAGCAATATCGAGTCGATGCGTCCTGTCAGCGTATCCGGACGCGCCGGTTCGCTGACTGAGGATTGGATTAGGCGGTCCGCTTCGCGCTGCGCGGCGCGCAAATCCGCCGTGCTGGGCGATGTCCAGGTGCTGTCGACAACTTGCCCCGCGGTACTCGCCACCATCTCGTCGATCCGGCGCAGCAAATCTTCGGTGCCGTTGCGGCGTACCGCTGTCGACGTCACCACGGGAATACCAAGTGCAGCGGAGAGCTTGTCGAGATCGATATCGATGCCGCGCCGGCGTGCAATATCGATCATGTTGAGGATCAGCAGCATCGGCCGGCCGGCACGCTTGAGTTCGATCACCAGCCGCAACGCCACGCGCAGATTTGTGGCATCGGCCACGCAGAGCAGCAGGTCGGGCTGCACTTCGCTGGCGAGGCGGCCAAGCACAGCATCGCGCGTGATCTCCTCGTCGGGGCTGCGTCCGCGAAGTGAATAAGTGCCAGGCAGATCGATCAGATCGACGCGATGCCCCGATGCGGTCTGAAAGGCGCCTGCCTTGCGTTCCACCGTCACGCCCGGATAGTTCGCAACCTTCTGCCGGCTGCCCGTCAGTGCATTGAACAGAGCCGTCTTGCCGCTGTTGGGCGTGCCGACCAAGACGAAGCGCCAGGCCCTGGTCTCGGTCGCTATTGTCATATTCACTTGCCCAATCAGGTCACGAGAATGGCCATTGCCTCGCGCCGGCGCAGCGCAATGGTCGTATTGTTGACTCGCACTGCAATGGGATCGCGGCCGACCGGCCCTTCGTGCAGGACTTCGACCGTGGCGCCCTCGACGAAGCCAAGCTCAAGAAGGCGCCGTTCGATTTCCACAGCAGGAATGCCGTTATGGTCTGCGTCGACGACGATGGCGCCGATCAGCCCGCGGAAACCACGCTGCGCGATGCCTAACGATGTCTGCTGGCCTTCTTTCATCGGCGCGGTGTCATCGGTCATGGTGGTTTATCCATGCAGCATCAACTGGGCCAATGATAGCTTGCAATCAAGCCTCCGACGCTCGATCTATCGTCAATTAGAATGGTTTTAATCTACTCAACGCTGCGCTCGGCCACGCAGCAGCTGGCGAAGCATTTCCGATGCATCGGCGTCAACAGCGTGCCGTTGGCAGCCTTGGAGAATGAAACGAAGCGGCGCGTGTTAGGACGCCAGGGCCTTCATCTCTTTGTAAAGGTCAGCCTTGCCCTCGAAACCGATGCCCGGCAGGTCGGGCATGGTGATGTGGCCATTCTCGACGCGCACGCCGTCCGGGAAACCACCATAAGGCTGGAACAGATCTGGATAGCTTTCATTGCCGCCCAGCCCAAGGCCCGCGGCGATGTTCAACGACATCTGATGCCCGCCATGCGGAACGCAACGGCTCGGCGACCAGCCATAAGTGTGTAGCGTCGCCAGCGTACGCTGATATTCGCATAGCCCGTAAGACAGCGCGCAATCGAATTGCAGCCAGTCGCGGTCCGGCTTCATGCCGCCATACTTGATAAGGTTGCGCGCATCCTGATGGCTGAACAGGTTTTCACCAGTGGCCATAGGGCCCGGATAGAATTCGGCGAGCGCGGCCTGCAAGGCATAATCCAGAGGGTCGCCAGCTTCCTCGTACCAGAACAGCGGATAGTCGCGCAGCATCTTGGCATAGGCGATCGCAGTTTCCAGATCGAAGCGGCCATTGGCATCGACCGCGAGCTGCGCCTGGCTGCCGATCTCCTTCAGCACTGCCTCGATGCGCTGGCGGTCCTCTTCGATCGGCGCGCCGCCGATTTTCATTTTCACGACATTGTAGCCGCGGTCGAGATAGCCGCGCATCTCGCCGCGCAGCGCAGACAGATCCTTGCCTGGATAATAATAACCGCCGGCCGCGTAAACAAAGACGCGCGGATTGGCTTTAAGCTTGTGGCGCTCCGCAAGCAGACGGAACAGCGGCTTGCCCGCGATTTTCGCCACTGCGTCCCATACCGCCATATCGATGGTGCCGACCGCGACCGAGCGCTCGCCATGACCGCCGGGCTTTTCGTTCGACATCATGGCAGCCCAGATCTTGTCCGGATCGAGATTGTCGCCGGTGGCATCGAGCAAGGCTTTCGGATCAGTATCGAGTAACCGCGGCGCGAATCGCTCGCGGATCAATCCACCCTGCCCGTAACGTCCATTGGAATTGAAGCCGTAACCGACCACAGTCTTGCCGTCGCGCTTCACGTCGGTGACCACCGCCACAAGACTCGTCGTCATCTTGGTGAAGTCGATATAGGCGTTGCGGATCGGAGACGAGATCGGCTTGGTGATTTCGCGGACGTCGACGATACGCATGAGATATTTCCCGGTCTCACGGTTTGCGGTTTATCCCGCGTGATATTGTTATGGGCGGCGATCGTGATGGCGGAGGGAGCGGGATTCGAACCCGCGATACGGTTTCCCGTATACACACTTTCCAGGCGTGCGCCTTCAACCACTCGGCCACCCCTCCGGACGCGTTGTCATGACGGCGCACGGCCGATTTTGCAAGCCGGTGGCGGCGGCAATTGGCGATTTTCCGCAAAGATTTGAAATAACTGCCGTTTTGATACCATTTCGCCGGGTGGCCGTGCCGGACGAACGCAGCCCGTCGAGATGTCCCCGCACAATAAAATGCCCGGATGAATCCTATCCGGGCCGGCCTTCAGAGATCGAGGCTCGCATCAGTGCAACGCGGTACTCGGGCTTTCCAACGGCATGACTAATGCATTCTGCCGCAACCGGCGTTCTTCGGCCCAATTGTCGTCATTGGCACAGCGGTCTTCCGCACGGGCGCGCTCCAGTGCACCGATGAAAGAGGCAAACCAGTGCTGGATATTGCTACCGTGCAGTTTCGACATCATCGCTTCCCAGCGCATCCGGCGCTCAGGAGCCGGCATCGAAAGCGCCATGGCAATTGTTCGTGCCATGCCTTCGATATCGTGCGGATTGATGATCAATGCACTGGTCAGCTCGTTGGCCGCACCGGCGAACTTCGACAGCACCAGAACGCCGGGATCGATCGGGTTCTGCGCGGCGACATATTCCTTGGCGACCAGATTCATGCCGTCATACATCGGCGTGACAACGCCAACCTCGGCGGAGCGATAGAAGCCGGACAGCACCGTCTGACTAAAACCTTTGTTGAGATAGCGGATCGGCGTCCAGTCGACCTCGCCGTGGCGGCCGTTCACATCGGTCACCAGTCTGGCGAGCTTATCCTGAAGATTACCATAGGCCTCGATATTGCCGCGTGACGGCGTGGCAATCTGGAGCAGAGAGACCGAACGCTTCAATGAAGGATGCTGCTCGTAAAGACAATCGAATGCCCTAATACGATTGACCAAGCCCTTGGAATAATCGACCCGGTCGACGCCAATCGCCAGGCGTTCGCCATGCAGACTCTTGCGCAGGCGCGAGACGTCCGGATGCGACACCGCGCGTGCAGCCTGCGCGGCAAAGCCCTCCACATCGATACCGATGGGAAACGCGGCAAGACGCGAGGTGCCATAACGCGACGTCACAACACCGTCCTTCACCTCAAGTCCGAGACCAGACCGCAGATAGTCGGAAAAATTCTCGCAATCGTCCTGGGTCTGGAATCCGATCAGGTCGAAGGCCAGCATTGCCTCGATCAGTTCGCGATGATGCGGCACGCCACAGATAATGTTCTTGGCAGGCCAGGGCGTATGAAGGAAGAAGCCAATGGGATGGCGCACACCCAGTTCACGCAGTTCGGCGCCGAGCGCGAGAAAATGATAATCCTGAATCCAGAACGCGGTGTCAGCCTTCTGAAATCGCAGCAGCGCGCGCGCCATAAAGGCGTTGACCTCGCGATAGGACTGATAATCATCATGCGAGACGTTGATCAGATCGGGCCGCGAATGAAGCGCGGGCCACAGCGCCGAATTGGCGAAGCCCTCATAATAGCCGCCGTAATGCGCGGCCGGCAGATCGAGCAGCGCGATCGCGCCGGTGCCCAGCGATCTAATGTCAGCGAAAGCTTCCTGCTGCGCGCCATCGCGCACACGACCGCTTGAGCCGACCCAGACCGCGCCTGATTTTTCAACAACGGGTAAAAGCGCGGCCGCGAGGCCTCCCGTCATCGGCTCGTTCGCTTTGGCCCGAGCTACACGGTTGGAAACAACGACCAAATTCACGATGCATTCTCCAAGATCAAGTCCGCAACATAAACGGCCGTTCATCAATATGGTTCCGTGCCACCTTTCTTACAAAATGAAGCCAAAGTCTGTTCACGTGAAAATGGAACTTTTTATTGTTGCACATGTCGAGTTCCATTCGTGCAACCGTTGCACAAACAATTACGCTGCGCGTTCGCTATCTGCGGAACTCATCGTTGAGCAAATTCGCGAGCCATGTGCGCACATCCGCCGGCGCTTCGAAATACCCGTCAACGCCACGTGCGTGCCGGCCCACGGAAAAAGAGATTCCGTTCATTCCAGGCATGATGGCGAAGACTGTCTCGTCGGTCACGTCATCGCCGATGAAAATCGGCTGCCGTCCGGCGAAGGGTTCGTGTTTCATCAACTCGGTCACACCACTCGCTTTGGTGAATCCCGAATGCTTGATTTCGCACACCAACTTGCCTGGAAGAACCTCGATTGGCGCTTCAGGCAGCTCTGCGCGAATCGCAGATACCGCGCTGTAAATGGTGCGCTCGAAATTTGGCGCTTGACGATAATGCAGCGCGACCGAGTAACCCTTGTCTTCCAGCAGAATTCCAGGGCTGAGCTCCGCGATGGCAGCAAAGCGCCGTTTCAGATCCCTGTCCATCGGCGGCGCGTGAACGTCGACCGCTTCGCTATCCCCCGATAAACGCATTTCCGCGCCATGGCCGCCGACAACAGGAAGCCGCATCGGCGCGAAAACCCGGTCGATGTCCTCGAGTGAGCGGCCGCTGACCAGCGCCAGCGCGCCGTCGGTGCGGGCATGCAATTCGCTGAGCGTCTTGTCCAGATCTTGCGGCACCTTGACGTCGCGCGGGGTTACCGCAAGGTCGAGCAACGTGCCGTCGATGTCGAGCAACAGCGCGCAGTTTTCCAGCAGCGGCACGAAGGCAGGTGCCGGTCGTTCATTTGTATCGTCCATATCGTCTGCTGCCTCAGCTAGTCTATCGTCGAGCATCTGCTTCATTCCCACTTACACTACTCCGAATTTAATTTTTAGTCTTCGCCTGCTTACTCACTCGCAGCTAGCGGCCGTGCCACGCTCTCAAGTGATTTGCGCTCGGCATCGATGCCGAATTTCCACGCGATCGCCGCAGCCGCGATCATCAGCGCTGAGCCAAACAGGTACCCCGCGAACACGCTTTCACGCGAACCCGTGTCGATCAACGCACCAAATAGCGTCGGACCGGCAACACCGCCGATCGCTGTTCCGACGGCATAAAACAGGGCGATGGCAAGGGCCCGCACTTCAAGTGGAAAAGTCTCACTGACAGTCAAATACGCCGCACTCGCCGCCGGGGACGCAAAGAAGAAGATAATCATCCATGCGATGGTTTGCGAGCGGGCGCTGAGTGCACCGATGGAAAACAGATAGCCCGAGATCACCAGCAGGATTCCGGCCATCGCATAGGTAAACGCGATCATCTTGCGGCGGCCGATGGTGTCGAACAACCGGCCGAGCAGTAGCGGCCCGAGGAAATTGCCGGCTGCAAAGGGCAGGATGTACCAGCCGATATGATCGGGCGACACGCCGAAGAAATCGCCGAGTACCAAAGCGAAGGTGAAGAAGATCGCGTTGTAGAAGAATGCCTGCGCCGCCATCAGGGCGAGGCCCACCATTGCGCGCTGCCGATAGGTCACGAACAATGTTTGCGCCACCTTCCGCAGTGGCGTGTGGGTTCGCATGGTCAGTTTCATTTTCGGGAAAGGCGACGGGGGTGGACTTGCACCGGCACCGCGCTCTATCGCCGCGACGATCTTTTCCGCCTCGTCCGGGCGGCCATGGATCATCAGCCAGCGCGGACTTTCCGGAATCCATAGACGCATCACAAGTACGATTAGACCGAGCACCGCGCCGGTGAGAAACGCCAACCTCCACCCAAGATCTGGAGCGAACAGCGTGGGATCGAGGAACACGATGGCGTTGACGGCGCCCAGTGCCGCGCCGATCCAGAAGCTTCCATTGACAATAAGATCGGTCCGGCCGCGATAGCGCGCCGGCACGATCTCCTGAATGGTGGAGTTGATCGCGGTGTATTCACCGCCGATGCCCGCGCCGGTGAGAAAACGAAACAACGCGTAGCTTGCTATATCCCACGACAACGCCGTGGCGGCGGTCGCCAGGAGATACAGCGCTAGCGTGATGAAGAACAATTTGCGCCGCCCGATGCGGTCAGTCAGCCAGCCGAATCCGATCGCGCCGGTCACCGCGCCTGCGAGGTATGCGCTGTTGGCGAGACCTATATCGATGTTGCTGAATTGAAGCGTCGGGCTTTGCTTGAGTGCGCCGGACAGCGCGCCCGCAAGCGTGACTTCAAGCCCGTCAAGAATCCAAGTGATGCCGAGCGCGGCGATGACGCGAGTGTGAAAGCTGTTCCATTTCAGAGCATCGAGCCGCGCGGGAATATCAGTTTCGATCGTGCGCGATGAGACCGCGCTGCGGCTGGCGGAAGCTATTTCCGACGCGGAATGAAGGGCCACCCCGGACATTCCGCCGTCCTCTCCTTACTTACGAACGCCCAAAGAACCCCGGAAACATGCCGAAGCCTTTGCTCCTCAAACAACTCTGTCTTTTGAGGAATAACAACGGAATAGACGATGAAACGTTCCTTTCCGAGTCGCGCCGTGGCATGCCAGAACAGGTAAATACAGATGTATGGACAGTTTTCATCTGAAGGAGTTGAATAGAGCGTATAATTGATACGGTGCCTGCCTCGATGGAAGCGGCGTCACGGAGTCCGCGATGGCGAACCTTCTTATCAATGGGTCGACCTATAAGGTCGACGTTCCTGACGACATGCCTTTGCTTTGGGTGCTGCGCGACGTGCTGGGAATGACCGGCACCAAGTTCGGCTGCGGCATAGCTCAATGCGGCGCCTGCACAGTGCATATCGACGGCAAGCCGATACGCTCATGCGTGCTGCCCGTCGGGGCAATCAGCAATCGCACGATCACGACGATCGAAGGCGTCGGCGCCACGGCGGTCGGCGCGAAGGTGCAGAAGGTATGGCTCGATCTGGAAGTGATCCAGTGTGGCTATTGCCAGTCGGGCCAGATCATGTCGGCAGCGGCTTTGCTCGCGACGACACCCCGACCGGATGATTCCGATATCGATGCCGCGATGGCGGGAAATATCTGCCGCTGTGGCACCTATGTACGCATCCGGGCCGCGATCAAACAGGCCGCCTCGCAGCGGCAATCGTAGGAGGCGCCGCCATGTCAGTTGCAGACAAAATGTCTCGCGGACCTGCACGCCGCGACGTGCTGACCGGCGGACTTGCAAGCGGATTTTTGCTGGCCTTCCATTTACCCGCCAAGGCTTTTGTAAATGAGCCGGTGCAGCCGCCGGACTCGACCGACGGCAAGTTTGCACCCAATGCCTTCCTCCGCATCGATAAAACCGGCAAGACGACAGTTGTCATGGCCCAGGTTGAAATGGGGCAGGGTGTCTACACATCATTGGCGATGATGATGGCCGAAGAACTCGATGCCGATTTCTCGCAAGTCGCATTTGAACACGCGCCGCCCAGTGACAAGCTTTACGGCAACCCTCTTTTCGGTATTCAGGCCACGGGCAATTCGAACTCCATTCGTGCGTTCTGGAAACCGCTGCGCAGTGCGGGCGCAACAGCGCGTGCAATGCTCGTACAAGCGGCCGCCGAACAATGGCAGGTCGAGCCGGCAAGCTGCACGACATCGAACAGTATTGTATCGCACAAGGATACCGGCCGCTCATTGGCCTACGGCGATCTTGTCGACGCTGCGCAAAGGTTGACGCCGCCGAAGGACGTCGCGCTCAAGGATCCCAAGGATTTCACACTGATCGGCAAGCCGCTGAAACGTCTCGATACGCCCGACAAGACCAACGGAAAAGTTGTGTACGGTATCGACGCCATGCTTCCGGGCATGAAATTCGCGACTCTGATGCAGTGTCCGGTTTTCGGTGGCAAGATCGCCAAGGTCGATGGCATCGCCGCCAGCAAAATCCCCGGCGTTCAGAAGGTTGTCGTGCTGGATGATTTGGTCGCGGTGGTTGGCGATGACATGTGGGCAGCGAAGCAAGGTCTCGATGCGGTCGTCGTGACATGGGACGAAGGTCCGAATGCGAACGTCAGTTCGAAAGACATCTGGGATAATTTGCGCGCGGCCAGCGAAAAGGATGGCGGCGTCGCCAAATCCACCGGCGACATCGCAAAGAGCCTTGCGACCGGTGAAAAATATGAAGCCTTCTTCGAAGTTCCGTTCCTGGCTCATGCGACAATGGAACCGCTGAACTGCACGGTCGATCTCAAGCCGGACTCTTGCGAAATCTGGACCGGCACTCAGATCATGACGCGCGTGCAGTCAGAGGCGGCGAAAGCCGCCGGACTTTCTGTCGAGAAAGTCATCGTAAATAACCATCTGATCGGTGGTGGCTTCGGCCGCCGGCTTGAGCCAGACATGGTGGTCGCGGCGGTTCGCATCGCAAAGCATGTCGATGGCCCGGTGAAGGTCGTATGGACTCGCGAAGAAGACATTCGGCATGACATCTATCGCCCGGTCTATCGCGATACGATTGCCGCAACGCTCTCGGACGGCAAGATCGTCGGCTGGAAATACCGAGTCACAGGATCGTCGGTGATGGCGCGCTGGTTTCCGGCCGGCTACCAGAAAGGTGTCGACATTGACGGAGTCGATAGTGCAATCGATATGCCGTACGATATTCCGAGCATCCACGTTGAATTTGCTCGCGCCGAACCGCCTGCTGTGCCGACAGGATTCTGGCGTGGAGTCGGCCCGAACAACAACGTGTTCGCGATCGAATGTTTCATGGACGAACTGGCGCGCAAAGCTGGTAAGGATCCGATCGCCTTCCGCCGCGACATGCTCGGAAAAACGCCTCGCATGAAGGCGGTATTGGACCTCGTGGCAGAGAAATCCGATTGGGGTCAGCCGTTACCCCCGCGCGTCGGACGCGGCGTTAGCCTGCAGCCCACTTTCGACACCTCAATCGCCACCGTTGTCGAAGCTGAAGTCGATGACCATGGCGAAGTGCATCTGCGCCGCGTCACCTCGGTGGTGGATACCGGCATAGCCGTCAATCCCGACACAATCATTGCGCAACTGGAAGGCGGGCTGATTTTCGGCCTGACCGCCGCGCTGTATGGCGAAATCACCATCGACAAGGGGCGGGTCCAGCAATCCAATTTCCACGATTACCGCATGCTGCGTATCGATCAGGTGCCAAGGATTGACGTTCATGTCGTCAAAAGCGGTGAGGCGCCGGGCGGAATCGGCGAGACCGGCGTAATCGGTGGACCGCCGGCGTTGCGCAACGCAATTTATGCGGCGACGGGCGTCGCGCTGCGAAGACTTCCCATCGACCGCAACCTGATCGCCGTGGGGAAAAAACCATGACCGCGATTGGCCGTCGCATTCTCGCGAGCGTTGTCGCACTCGCAGCGATCGCTGTGGCCGGGACCGCTTGGTACATCCGGGGTCCGGGTCCGATGGCGTTCGCAGACGGACCGAAAGTTGCACTGGCGGATTACCGCAGCGCCGATCCAACCGGCGTTCCGGTGAGTCTCGCACAGGCGAGCCTCGTGGAGCGCGGGGAATATCTTGCCCGTGCGGCGGACTGTATGGTTTGCCATACCTCGCAGGGCGGCAAGGAATATACCGGAGGCTTTCCCTTCAAGCTGCCCTTCGGCACGCTGTACTCGACCAATATCACGCCAGACAAAGATACTGGGATCGGCAATTACAGTGATCAGGATTTCCTGAATGCGATGCACCGGGGCATTCGCCGCGACGGTCAGCGGCTTTATCCAGCAATGCCGTATACCTCGTATACCTACATGAGCGATGCGGATGCGCTGGCGATCAAGGCCTATCTGTTCAGCCTTCCTCCGGTTCGCGCGCAGACACCGGAGAATACGCTCGCTTTTCCTTTCAATCAGCGTTGGGGGATGGCGTTCTGGTCGGTGTTGTTCAATGCCGATACGCGCTTTGCGCCCAACACGGCACAGAGCCCGGACTGGAACAGGGGCGCTTATATCGCCGAGGCGCTGGCACATTGCGGAGACTGCCACACACCACGCAATCTTGCGTTTGCGATCGACAACCGCAAGAAATTCGGCGGCGCGTTGACGGCGGGATGGCGCGCCTACAATATCTCGTCTGACAAGGACGCCGGCGTCGGCGCTTGGAGCAACGACGACCTCGTCTCTTACCTCTCAATCGGACGCGCCCCCGGTCACGGCACCGCCTCGGGCCCGATGGGCGAAGCGGTGGATCATAGCTTTAGCAAAATCGCCCCCGAGGATATTCGTGCGCTGGTGGTCTATTTGCGCACCGTGCCGGCGATCGCTTCAAACGATCCGGCGACACTTGCGCCGCCGGCGCCCGTGTCGCACAAAGATGGCGGAGGCACATCGGATGCGCTCGGCAAGATGGTATTCGAAGGCTCCTGCGTCAGTTGCCATGGCTGGAGTGGCGAGAGCGGAATTTCACCGCTTGCCACGCTGACGGGGGCGCGGGCCGTCAACGATCCAAGCGCGACAAACGTCGCGCAAATCGTGATTTCGGGCAACAAGCGGCACACCCCACCAGGCGCACTTTCAATGCCCTCTTTCGGCAGCACGCATTCCGACACCGAGATCGCAGCAGTGGCGAATTACGTCACCGCGCGTTTCGGCAGCAAGGGATCGCAGATTACGGCGCAGGACGTCACGGATCTCAGAAAGCAGACGTCCCAGTAACTCACTGCGCGGCGAATTGCGACAGAACGTCCTTACATCCGGGCGAAAGCGAAGCCGCCTGCGAAGCCAGACATTGTACGATGCGACCACCGCCGGGTGGCACTGCCCCGCAAAGCATGCGGACATCTCCACCGCAGGCCGACCTCAAGACCATTAACTCTTCGCGCGGCCGCATTGGCCGCAAGATCAGCACGGGCGCCGGCGCAACAACCGGTGCGGGACTGACGGCCACCGCCGCCGGAGCACCCCCTGTGTTGACTGGTTTTTTAGCCGGCGGGCTCGCTGCCGCCTTGGGAGCAGCGGGTGCATCGGATGGAGCAGGCGCTGTGGTTTTTGCCGGTGCCGGCGCTGAGGGAGGCGGAGCAGTCTCGGCTTTGGGCGCGGCGGCCGGGGGTTCGACGGCACTCACCGCGCGCTGGCAGGATGCCGAGAGGCTCGCCATATTTTTTTGCAGGCATTGCAGCGACGCCAAACCGCCTGGCGGAACACTGGAGCAATGCGCCATGTAATCCGAGCGGCACTCCGAACGGATCACGCTGCGTTGCTCATCCGTCGGCTGCTGCGAGAACGCCGGAATGACCGTGGCGGCAACGGCTGCCGCAGCCGCTGTGAAAAGCACCGTCATAGGTATCGATGTATGGATCATTTAAAGAAATCCCTATCGTTGTTGCCCGAGCCGCAGCTCCAACCAAAATGAAATTTCCAAAGTCGGCTCATCAAGGACGGCATCCTTTTCGTTTTCGGACTCACCTGCAAGCAGATTGTTGCGGCGCGTTTGCGCGGAGCCCACTCAGATTCTTTTGATGCGTTCAGACTATGGTGGCTCTCTCGTCGAACAGAATGTACACTTCGATATGATGAACAGAGCGGCAATCATCTACGCGCTTATTTCGGCTGCATTGTTCGGCATTTCGACGCCCGCCGCAAAAGTGCTGCTTGGCGCCGTCGATCCGGTCGTGCTCGCCGGCCTGCTCTATTGCGGTGCCGGATTTGGCGCCGCCATTCTGCGGCGGGTTGGTTCAGGGGCAAGTTCAGATATCCGCGAAGCGCGGTTGAGCAGGAAAGACATGCCATGGCTTACTGGGGCGATTGCCGCCGGTGGCATTGCCGGTCCCATGCTGCTGATGCTTGGTCTTGCGAAGACGGATGGCGCGACAGCGTCGTTATTGCTGACACTTGAGGGAGCGGCAACAGCGCTAATCGCCTGGTTCGTCTTTCACGAAAACTTCGACCGCAGAATTGCGCTTGGAATGGCGAGTCTTGTGCTGGGAGCCGCGATACTCGCCTGGACGGGATCACCTTCGTTACAAGGTGCGCTGGGGCCACTTGCAATAGCGGGCGCTTGCATCGCCTGGGGTCTCGACAACAACCTGATGCGCAAGGTGTCGCTGGCCGACCCTTTGCAGGTTGTTGAATTGAAGGGAATGATCGCAGGTCCTGTCAACATCGCGCTCGGTCTTTGGGCTGGCGGATCGCTCCCGGCCATCCCGTCATTATTCATCGCTCTTGTGGTTGGCTTTCTCGGCTATGGCGTAAGCCTTGCGCTATTTGTTGCCGCGTTACGCCATTTGGGCGCTGCCCGTACAAGCGCATATTTTTCCGCAGCACCCTTCTTCGGCGCAGCTGTCGCGGTCGTCGCACTCGGGTATCCGTTGACCGGCCAGCTGATCGCGGGAGGTGCCTTGATGGCAATCGGTATCTGGCTTCACCTGTCTGAACACCATGAGCACGATCACCTACATGAGCCGATGACTCACACCCACTCGCACACGCATGATGAACACCATCAGCATGCGCACAGTAACAAAGATCCGGCCGGCGAGCCTCACACACATGTTCATACCCATGCGAAGCTCAGGCACACGCACGCCCACACGCCGGATATGCATCACGTACACCGGCACTAGTAAGATATCCCCCGCAGGTGAGCAACGTTTACGCATGGCGCCCCTCAATGGACAGCGTGACGTTGCAGATATCCGGCTCGTCCCCGTCCATTTTGACGGAGAACCCTAGTTTTCTGCACATATCGAGCATCACGGTGTTTTGTTGCAGCACTTGGCCTGAAATTCGTTTCAGGCCCTCCGATTTCGCGTACTCGATAATCAATTCCATCAGAGCCCAGCCCAGACCCAGTCCTTTCAGATCGGACCTCAACAGCACCGCATACTCGCCGTTTTCGTAAATCGAATCCGAGTGGATCCGGACCACGCCCATCATTTCCTTCGTGTCTTCATCGAAGGCCACGAATGCCATGGCGCGCGCGTAATCCAGCTGGGTCAGCCGCGCGACGAACTGATGACCGAACTCCTTCACCGCCGCAAAGAACCGAAGCCTGAGATCCTGCTGCGTGACATGCTGCAAAAGATCCCGAACTTGCGGTTCGTCGTCAGGACGGATCGGCCGGGTGAAAACACCCTGACCGTTTCTGAGGACGAAATGCCGCTCCCACTCGACCGGATAGGGACGCACCGCGAAACGTGAATTGCCGCGGCCGGCGAATTTCCGGTCCGGCTTTTTCACGGCAACGCGCGCATCGACGGCCAGCACGCCGGACTCATCCGCCAGTAGCGGATTGATATCCAGTTCGTGAACTTCGGGAAGGTCGGCGGAGAGCTGCGCCAGCTTGACCAGTGTCAGCGCGACTTCGTCGATATTGGCGGCCGGCACATCGCGATAGGCGCGCAACAATCGGGACACTCTCGTTTGCTCGATCAATTCATTGGCAAGCCTGAGATCGAGCGGCGGCAGTGCCAGCGCCTTGTCGTTGATGATCTCCACGGCTGTTCCGCCGCGTCCGAACACGATGACGGGGCCGAAGGTCGGATCCTCGGCGATGCCGAGGATCAGTTCGCGCGCGTTCTGTTTGCGAACCATCGGCTGCACGATCACCCCCGACAGATGGGCCTCCGGACGCTTCACCCTGGCCCTCGCAAGGATGTCCGCCGTGACCGCGCGAACGGCATCGGCGTTTGTGAGATTCAATACCACCCCGCCGACATCCGACTTGTGAGGAATGTCGCGCGACAAGATCTTGAGAACGACCGCCTGACCCTTCGCGAAGCAGGAGGCCGCATGCATGGCGGCTTCTTCCGCGTTGGCGGCGGCATAAGTCCGGACGATCGGAATCTGATAAGCATCAAACAGTTGCATAACTTCGATCGGATCCAGCCACTGCCGCCCTTCCGCGACGACATTCTCGACCAGACGGCGAGCCGTTTTGACGTCAGGAATAAACTTGTCCGGCAGACTGGGGGGAACGGCGGCCAGCGCTTCGGTGATTTCCCTGTGCCGCACCAGATGCATGAAACCGCGCGCCGCGTCATCTTCCGTCGGGTAATTGGGTATCAAGGCCTCGTTGAACGTCCTTGAAACAGCTTCATCAGCGCCGACCCACACGGTGAGCACCGGCTTTCGCGTCAATCGCTTGTTCCGATCGGCAACCACGAGCCTGGCGACCTTGGCCGCGATATCCGCTGAAGGCGCGACTGCAGTCTGAACGTTCATGACGAGAATGGCGTCGTTCTCTGGATCGGCCAGCAGCACCTCAAGAGCCGCAGTGTAGCGCGATGCGTCTGCGTCGCCGATGATATCGACCGGGTTTCCACCGGACCATGTTGGCGGCAATACCGCGTCAAGCCGCTCGCGCACGGATGCCGTCATGGTCGCGGGGATGCCGCCAAGCTCAACCAGACGATCGACGGCAAGAACACCGATGCCGCCACCATTCGTCAATATGGCCATCCGCTTGCCTTCGGGAGCAGAGAAATGGCCGAGAGTTTTGGCGCTGTCGAACAATTCACGCAGATCGAACACCCGCAACATGCCCGCTCGGCGAAATGCTGCGTCATAGACCGCGTCGGAACCTGCCAATGCGCCTGTATGCGTCGCCGCCGCCTTGGCCCCTTGAGCCATTCGACCAGATTTGACGACGACGATCGGCTTGGAGCGCGCCGCCACACGAGCGGCGGACATGAATTTGCGGGCATCCTTGATCGCCTCGACGTACATGAGAATCGCCTCGGTGTTCGAATCGAGCGCGAAATAATCGAGAAGGTCCGCGATATCGACGTCAAGCTGATCGCCGACGGATACGATGCCGGAAAAGCCGACCGCCTCCTGGGCCGCCCAATCCACCATCCCGGCAACGATCGCACCCGACTGTGAAATCAGCGCCAGATTTCCGCTGCGCGGCATGCTTGCCGCAAAGCTTGCGTTCAGATGGACGCGCGGCATCAATATGCCAAGACAGTTGGGACCGATAAGTCTCATCCCGCGGGCACGGGCGGCATCACAGGCCGCATCCGCGAGAGACCCGACACCATGCCCCAGCCCGGCACTGATGATGATGGCGCCCGCGACACCGCGATTTGCCGCATCGGCGATGATGGCGGGGATGTTTTGCGCAGGCGCCGTGATGATGATGAGTTCGGGCACGAACGACAGCTTGTCGAGACCTCCGACCGTCAGCCTGCCTTCTATCTCCGTATAGTGCGGATTGACGATCCCGAATTCGCCCTTGAACTGCGCCGCGAGGATATTGTTCAGAATGCTCCGGCCGACGGATCCGCTGCGCGGACTGGCGCCAACCAGCGCAACCGACTTTGGCGAAAGCAGACTGCTCAACCGATATGTCGACATGTCACCAAATTCCGATCGAGACTCGGTCAGGTTATGCAGGTCAGATTATGCGTTGCAGATTATCCGGGCCATGATGGCTGGATCGAATCGCAAGAAAATGAATCGCGGAAAAATCACAAATTTTCGCACGCGCCACTTGCCAGCGCCCGCATGATATCCTCCCGGGATATCATGCCGGAGAGCTTGTGCCCATCCATCACGGGAATGCTCCTAATGCGCTGCGTGACCATAAGCTGCAACACCCGCGGGAGCTTGGTTGAAGAATCGACGTAGATGAACTCCGGCTTCATGATTTCCGCGACTGTCCGCTCCATCAGGTCATCATAACGCGGCACCATGCTCATCGGACTGAACGCAAAACATTTGAGAAAATCGAACTTTGTAACTAGGCCGATCATGCGCCTGCCGTCGAGAACTGGATACGCATTGAAATCGTCATCCTCAAATTTCTTTTGAAGCGTGCGCATCGTGATATCCCCGGTCACGGCCTTGACCGTCCCTGTCATGTATGTCGCGGCAGTTTCTTCGAGAAATTTATACATGTCGAAATCCAGTTTAGAGAGCCTATCAACTCACTTCAGATCGTCACATATCTGCCTAGGGATGTGTTGATCGAAGTCAACGTGCCGTGCGCTATCAGAGGCGCGCCGGACCTGACTTTGTGACATTCCGTGAATGGCAGATCAGCCTTTGCGAGACATTTCTCTATGACACCGCAGACAAATTGGGGTGTCTGACACCTTGAATTCCCTCTCTTGTGAAGTCACTATCCGGCTCCCAGCCTGCGATAAACGGGATCGGGCTGGACCGTGATGCATATGACAAAAGTCAACGATCTCAAAGGTTGTGAATACAGAGTCAGAAGGCAGCTCAAAAAGCGACTTCCCAATTGACTGACGCCAACCCGTTTTACGGGGATCTTGAATCCTTCGACCGGAGTGTACGTCTTGGGATCGAGGGAGCCGGAGTCGGGACCTGGAGCCTTGAGCTTTCGACGGGCGCAATGTTCTGGTCGGCCACGGCGCGCGAGCTTTTCGGGACCAAGCTTGAGCAAATTGTCAGTTATGAGTATTTCCTGTCTTTGCTCGACGCTCAGGACCGGGATCGAACGGCGCAATCAATCCAGCAATCCATCGAGACCGGCGCCAGTTTCGATACCCAATACAGAATTAGTGTCGACTCCCACGGCGCTCACTGGGTACGCGCACTCGCAGCCATTATGAAAGACCCGAATGGAAAAGCGACCCACCTCTGCGGTATCATCCTGAACATTGACAACGAAAAACGCCTTGAAGAAACATTGACGAACCGGGAGAGCCACCTCCGCTCAATTCTCGATACGGTGCCAAGCGCAATGGTGGTGATCGACGAGCGGGGGATCATGCAATCCTTCAGCAATGCGGCGGAGAAAACATTCGGCCTCACCGAGGCCGAGGCCATCGGACAAAACGTCAGTATTCTCATGCCGGAGCCGGATCGCGGGCGTCACGACGGCTATCTCGCCCGGTATTCGTCGACGGGCGACCGGCGCATCATCGGCGTTGGGCGTGTCGTGACCGGCCGACGCAAGGACAGCAGTACCTTTCCCATGCACCTGACGGTGGGCGAAATGCAGTCCGGCGGGAAACCCTATTATACGGGCTTCGTGCAAGACCTGACGGAGCAGCAAAAGGCACAAGCCCGGTTGCAGGAATTGCAATCGGAGCTGGTACTCGTCTCGCGTTTAAGCGCGATGGGAGAAATGGCGTCCGCCTTGGCCCACGAGCTTAATCAGCCACTCTCCGCCATCAGCAATTACATGAAAGGGTCGCGCAGGCTGCTTGCGGCAGATCCCAATCAAAACAGGGCGCAGATCGAAATCGCACTCGATCGGGCGGCGGAGCAAGCCATCCGCGCCGGACAAATCATCCGGCGCCTTCGGAATTTCGTCTCACGCGATGAGACTGAAAAACGCATCGAAAACCTGTCAAAATTGATTGAGGAAGCCGGCGATCTCGGCCTCAGCGGCGCGCACGAACAGGGCGTTTCGCTCTGCTTCAAAATCGATCCGACCCATGATTTCGTATTTGTCGATCGTGTCCAGATTCAGCAGGTTCTTGTCAATCTATTCCGCAATGCCCTCGAAGCCATGGCCGGCTCGACCGTCCGGGAACTGATCGTGTCCACCACGCCTGTTGCCAATGATATGGTCGAGATTGCCGTATCCGATACCGGATACGGATTGACCGGCGACGCTGCGGCAAATCTTTTTCAGCCCTTCTTCACAACGAAGGAAAACGGCATGGGCGTCGGCCTGTCAATCAGTCGAACGATTATTGAAGTTCATGGTGGGCGAATGTGGGCGGAAGCTAACACTTCGCGCGGAGCGACATTCCGCTTTACGTTGCCGACAGCACTGAGCCCGGACTCATCCCATGCCGCTCAATAACGTTTATGTCATCGATGACGACCCGGCGATGCGCGATTCGCTCGATTTTCTTTTGCGATCCGCCGGCTTCGACGTCACTCTTTTTGAATCGGCCCAGATATTTCTCGACACATCTGCGACGATTGAGATCGGATGCGTGCTGACCGATGTGCGCATGCCCGGCATCGATGGCATTGAATTGCTCCGCCGACTGAATGGCGAACCGCGTATGCGCAGAATTCCGGTCATCGTCATGACCGGACATGGAGATATCACCCTCGCCGTTGAAGCGATGAAACTGGGGGCCCTGGATTTTCTGGAAAAACCATTCGAAGATGACAGATTGATCGGGGTGATCAAAACCGCTCTCACCGAGGATTTGAACAACAGCAAGACCGAAGCGCTGACAGCCGATATAAAATCCCGCATCGACGCTCTCAGTCAGCGTGAGCGGCAGGTTATGAATGGTCTGATCGATGGCATGTCGAACAAAGCCATCGCGCGCGAGTATAACATAAGCCCGCGAACCGTCGAGGTCTACCGGGCCAACGTCATGACCAAAATGAACGCGAACAACATTTCCGAACTGGTGCGGCTGGCTGTCCGGGGTGGCATCGTTCACGATTGAGCCATATCAATTATACGGACGTGGAATAGTCTATCACCATTAAATGATCGAATCGCCCTCCGATAATCATTCCGAGCAAAAGGCCGGACCTACCAAATCGACGATTGTTATCGTCGATGACGACTTTGACGTGCTCAAGTCGTTACGATTCCTTTTGGAGACCGAAGGTTTCCAAGTTCAGACCTTTTCCAGCGCCGGCGCCCTTCTCGGTTTCGAACCGGTTATCAATCCCGATTGTTTCGTGATCGACTATAAAATGACGAAAATGGACGGCCTTGAGCTGGTCCGGAAGCTGCAACAACTGGAGATCGCCGCTCCGGTCGTTCTTATCACCGGGTATCCGGACGCGGACATCTCCGCCAAGGCAGCTGCCGTTGGCGTGCAGCATGTGCTGCTAAAACCCCATTTAGAAGAAAGCCTGATCGCCCAGGTGCGCGCCGCAATGCGTGAAAACAGACGGCATTAGGCGGCAAATCGGGCTGTCACCTCCGGTAAATCCCCTAGGGGATCCCTCTTAGGATATCGACCGAAATATACGGCGCTCCGTATCCTTAATAGCAATGGTCATCCTGAACATGGAGATGGCAATGCTCAACCCAATGACCAGCACATCGAATGAAGTTCGCGCCAGCGCACAGGCCGCACTCGTGGTCGGCAATGAATTCAGTTTGGCAGGCAGCCAATCGGGGGTAATCGCCACCGAATTCTCCTATAAGAAAGATGAAGAAATTTACGGTGAAGACGAGTCGGCGGAGTTCGTCTACCAAGTGGTCCGCGGCGCCGTGCGTACCTACAAGCTTCTCAGCGATGGCCGCCGTCAGATTGGCGCCTTTCATCTTCCGGGCGATGTTTTCGGGCTCGACCACGGGGCAAAGCACAGCCTGACAGCCGAGGCCATCCTCGATACGACCGTCCGCCTCGTTAAGCGGAGGAGTCTGGAAGCGGCGGCGGGATCGAATGTGCAGATCGCATACAAGCTTTGGACGCTCGTGTCCGGCGATTTGAAGCACGCCGAAGGCCACATGCTTCTTCTCGGCCGCAAGACGGCCATCGAGAAAGTAGCGGCATTCCTGCTGGAAATGGATAAACGCCTGGCCATCACCGGCATGCTGGCATTGCCGATGTGCCGGCGCGACATTGGAGATTACCTCGGTCTCACACTTGAAACCGTGTCGCGAGCTTTGTCGCAACTCAACGATCAGGGCATTTTGGGTTTCTCCGGCGCGCGTCAGATCACGCTTCGCAACCGGCAGCGTCTGGCGAACATCAACGCCTAGACCACAGTTCCTCATGTCGGAGAGAACAGATGTCGAATTATCGTGTCAGTTTCTACAAGACCCTGCTGAACTCGAGCGGTCACAACTTCAAGTGCCTCGAACAGCAAATTGACGTGGCGTCGGACAATCCGTCCGACGCGCTGGTGTTGGCTCAAGGACAGTTGAAAAGCTCGCTAGGAGAAGTGGATCGCGTTGAGGTCATCCATATGCCGGACGCGCACCACGCGAAGTCGGACATTGGCCAGCCGAACGCTACCTTCTAGGACAGATTTCCGGGGCCGGCTCAATCAGGCGCATCGCCGGCAATTGACATAAATGGAGTCGCATGTGAGTCTGATTGTCCGTCTACTGCTGTTCGTCGCAGGCCTGATCGCTACATTGATCGTGACGCGGGATTCGCTGAATTTCAGCGTCATCCAGACGCTCTTATCCACCGTGCTGGTTACGGCACTTGTCGGTCTGGTTGCATTCTGGCCCGCGCGGTGGCGGCCCTAGGCCAAGTTGATTATTGCTTGCACATCTTCGGCCGTTTCTTCTGGCGTTCCGCTGGAATCCACGTGCGTCCAGTCGGCAACATCAACCAGCCGGGCCAATTGCGCGGCCACAACCGCGACGGTCGCATCCGAGGGATCACCGCTGCGGCGCTCGACGCGAGAGAAAAGCACATCACGCGGCGCATCAAGCCATATACCGCTGAAACGCACACCCACCTTCCTTGCAAGGTTGTGGATGCGCTCACGATGCTCCGGCCTGTCGAACACCGCATCGACGACGACAGAATGCCCGGCATCGAGAACCGCTTTAGCCTGTGTCATCATGATATGATAAACTTGTTCTGAGATTTCGGGACTATAGGCCTGCGCGGGAAGACGAGCTTCGGCGACCACGCCATGCAGGCACTTGCGAATGCGGTCACTCGACAGCACTCTTGCACCAGGTACATCGCCTATCCGATCGGCAATGGTGGCGGCGACTGTCGACTTTCCACATCCGCTCAGCCCACCGATGGCAACCAGGTGCGCCGGCGTTTGCATCAACATCTTGTTTGCTGAGCTGAGATAATCTTTCGCTTCCTGTTGGAGTCTTTCCCGCCTTTCGCCGGAAGCCTGGTTCGCCTGTGCCGCATTGACATGGGCGCGTATCGCTGCGCGCACGGCCATGAAGAAAGGCATCAGATGCAACCCCGCGCCTTCGGCGGACATATCGAGGTAACGGTTTAGTGTAAAATTGGCTTTCGAGGTCAATCCCTGGTGCCATAAATCCATGACAAGAAAGGCAAGGTCATAAAGAATGTCGATCGTTGCGATCGATTCATTGAATTCGATGCAGTCGAACAATGTCGGTTCGTTGTCGACAAGACAGATATTTCGAAGATGAAGGTCGCCGTGACATCGACGGACCTTACCGTTTCGCGCCCGCTCATCCAGAGCCGTCCGGTGCCGGGAAAATCTATCGCCGATTGCCGAGTTCAACCTTGTGGCTTCCGCCGATCGTAACACGTCGAATGAAGTCATCGCCCGTCGGTTAATGTCGAGTGCAGATGCCATGATCGCGGAGCCAGACCGACTGCGATCGATTGGTGCCGTATCGTGAAAGTTTGCGATTTTACGCGCAAGCTGCGTCAGCAGGGCGGGCGTCAATTCATTGCGCCGTGCTAGCCGGTCGAAAAGGGTATTTTCATCAAAACGTGCCATCTCGACGACGGCATCGACAAGCTCTCCCGGACCGTCGAATTCCAGACCTCCACCGGACGCCCGGGTGATACGGCGCGCCGCCTTGTATAAGGTCGGCGCTGTCCGGCGATTCAGATCGACTTCTTTTTGACAAGTCCGCAGGCGCAAGGCCGGCGTGGAGAAATCGAGATAAGGAAAGCGTATCGAACGCTTCAGCTTGAAGACGATGCATGGCCCGAGAAAGACCAGCGAGATATGGGTCTCAACTGTTTCGATCCTGGCTTCCGTGTCGCCCAGCCGCGCCTGAGCGGCAAGGAAAGTCGAAACCTTTGCCTGATCGTTGACAATCATCTTGTGTCGGCGGCCCCTCGATTGATACCGGCGTTTGGCGACGAGATTTTTACGAAACAGTACAGTAAATCGTGCGCCTTGCCTCAATGCATCGCTATAATCAACTACTCGTGGATTTGATTCATGGGGGACGAGATGATCTTCATTCCCAAGCCATCTCCTCAGGGCCGGCTCCACCACATCATTGAAAAAAGCATCGTATAGTCTTCGCCGGACCATATTGATCGAGCGCAAAGCTGCAGGTTCCTAATGCGAGCGTCTCTTCAGACCATCGGTCACGATGGCAGACTTGAACGAGCGTTAGCTGACTGCCGTACCCACATCCACCGTTCGGAGAAATCATTCATAAGAGACCTCATTGCGACTGTTAAGTTATTGTACGGATTTGAGATTCAGGACTTTGAGGCCTGTTAATGTAATACCCAAATTGAAACAAAGACGATCATGACAGTTTGACCGCTGGCGATGACCTGTCGATTTCAACAGACGCCACGGCGATTAAAGGGTATTACGGCTTTGTTATCGGTATGATGCCCCGCGGGACAGCAGCGTTTGCACCTGTAAAACAGGAGCGATGATAATGGAAAACTTCATCCATAACGAGAATCTGAAGCTCTTTCGACAACGGCTGGCCGAATCTACCTCGGAGAAAGAACGAAAAACCATTCAAGCTCTTATCGAAGAGGAAGAGAAGAAAGAGGCGCCGCAAATGAAGGTAACCATTGAAAGAGATGGTTGCGCTCGGGACGACAAGGCCAATTTGGACCCATCAAAATAAATTGCGGCAAGACATCCTTTGAAACACACATTAAGCCTCTGCCTTTTATTCGTGCTGGACTCGATCAACGACTAATGACTGTACGGTCGGCGATTTTATGAGAGCCATGGTTCTTCACGCGATCGGGCAGCCGCTGGTGCCTGAAGAGCGCGCCAATCCAGTGCCCGGCCCCGCCGAGATTCGTGTGCGCGTCGAGGCCTGCGCCGTCTGCC
>JAIERI010000144.1 GCA_019747015.1 Xanthobacteraceae bacterium | reverse complement strand
ATCTTGTGCCGTACGTCTTGATCATGGGCGCTGCGGTCGGACTTTACTACGTCGCCGACCACATCGCCTACACAGCTATCCCGGATCAGATAGGCCCGGATCGATGGCCGAAAATGATCATCGGCATACTCTTTTTTGTGTGCGGCTTTGAGATTGTCCGAAGGCTTGTCGCGGGCGACGCCGCCCGCGACGAGACTTCAGAATCGGAAGATTTGGACGCAGATCTTGCGATGCCACACACGACGCAGCCTGGCCGCGTGGTCGGCACGATCGTCGTCACCGTTGCCTATCTTTTCATGCTGGACTTCTGTGGCTTCTTCAGTTCGACGATCGTCTATTCCGCGTGCTTGATGTGGCTAGGCGGTCTTCATAAGCCGACGATTTTCATTCCTGTCGCTGTTGGACTCAGCTTTCTCTTCACTTTCATCTTCATGAAGTTGATTTTTGTCGCGTTGCCACTAGGGCAGGGACCTTTCGAGAAGGTCTCGCTCACCGTTATGAATCTCGTCGGCGTGCATTGAGGGTAACGTAATGGACAGCTTCCATCTTCTAATCGCTGGCTTCACTGAAGTCTTCAAATGGCAGGATCTCGTCGCGCTCGTGATTGGCCTTGTCATCGGCATGGCGGTGTCGATCATGCCGGGATTGGGTCTTGTGATGGGCGTCGTGCTCGCGCTGCCCTTCACCTATTCGATGAATCTTGAGACGTCGATCATCCTGCTGACTGCAATTTATATGTCAGGCACATATGCCGGATGTTTTACGACTATCCTCTATCGTATCCCGGGCGAACCCATGGACGTTCCACTCCTGTGGGATGGATGGGGTATGACTAAACGCGGCGAAGCGGCAAAGGCGTTAGGATGGGCTCTGGTCGCCGCGCTCACCGGAGGCTTGGTATCTTCCGCTGTCATGGTCAGCATGGCAGGCCCGCTCAGTCAGCTGGCCCTGAGTTTCGGCGCGCCGGAATATTTTGCAGCCGTCTTCTTCGGCTTGACGACGGTCGTTGCGCTTGCGGGTAAATCGCTCCCCAATGCGCTGATCAGCATGTGTTTTGGTTTGCTTGTCTCGGTTGTCGGCATCGACAGCACTTACGGCTCCGAGCGGTTTACCTTCGGTTCAAACATTCTGGTCAACGGCATTCCTTTCGTCATGGTGCTTGTGGGCATGTACGGGTTTGGTGAAATTCTTGCCAAGATCGGACACGGAACGGAAATCACGACCAAGCCGGCTCCGGGAAGCACCAAGACCAGTTTTCCTTCATGGAAGGAAATATGGAATCTGAAACCCACATTTTTACGAAGCACGCTGATCGGTACGTTCCTGGGACTCGTTCCGGGAGCAGGTGCCACCATTTCATCGTTCGTCTCTTACGGTATTGAAAAACAATATGGCCGGCGGGGAAAGGAAATTGGCACGGGAATTCCCGAAGGAATTGTTGCGCCTCAAATCGCATCGACGGCGTCTGTCGCTGGCCACATCGTTCCGCTCCTGACCCTCGGTTTGCCGGGTAGCGGCGCCACCGCGGTTATCTTGGCGGCCTTTCTTCTGCATGGCGTTCAGCCCGGGCCCTTTATGTTGAAGAATCCGGAATCTGCACTGACGGTCTATACGATCTTGGCGTCGATGTTTGTCTCGGTGATCGGCATGTGTTTGCTCGGTTTCCTCTGGATACGCGTTGTCATTCGGGTCTTGTCG
Organism: Xanthobacteraceae bacterium; assembly: GCA_019747015.1. Taxonomy (GTDB): domain Bacteria; phylum Pseudomonadota; class Alphaproteobacteria; order Rhizobiales; family Xanthobacteraceae; genus Afipia. The sequence goes on along the minus strand of JAIERI010000144.1, from coordinate 33,794 downwards.
GTGCCTCAGGGAATTCTGGTCGCGATCATCGTGATGTTTGCTTTGGTGGGTGCCTTCGCCGATCGAAACAGCATTTCGGACGTTTGGACCGTAGTGGTCTTCGGCGTGATCGCCTGGTCGATGGAGCGTCTGAAATTGCCGATTGCACCAATGGTGCTCGGTGCAATCCTTGGCCCAATCGCTGAAGATTCGTTTACGCGCAGCATGATCACTTTCCACAATGATTGGACGGTGTTCGTGCAGTCCCCGATCAGCGCGACGCTGATAGTCCTATCGCTTTTATCTCTGGTATTCCCGACTATCAGGTCGGTGTTTTTTAAGAGCAAGCCGTTGACGGAGATTCCGTCCAGCCTTGCGCAAGTGCCCGGACAGTAAAGTTGAGCAGATATGACGGCGATGGTGCGCCGGAAGTGAAGTCCTACAGGAGATCGTTATGCGAATTATCGACACCGACGTGCATGAAAGCTTTTCCGGCGTAAAGGATTTGGTGCCGTATTTACCGGAGCCATACAAAGGCTGGATAGCAGCGGGCGCGTGGCGCGGCTTCAGCCAGCCATTTGCTTATACGTCGCCCGGGCTCGGAAACCGAGCTGACGTACTGGCTGATGACGGATCTGCATCCGTGTCTGACTACAATCTGATGCGCACGCAACTGATCGATCATTATGATTTGTCTTATGCGGTGCTCACTGGATATTTCTATCCAACGATGCTGAAGCTCCAATATGGTCTCGCGACCGCTCTGGCGAAGGCCTACAACGACTACGTCATTGATCATTGGATATCCAAGGACAAAAGATTCCTTGGAAGCATCCAGGTCAACGCACGCGATCCGGAAGCTGCCGCACGTGAAATCGATCGCATGGCAGCACACCCGAAAATGCGTCAGGTCATGCTCCCTGTCGTGGATGATATTGCTTACGGCCATCCGATGTACCGGCCGATCTTCGCCGCTGCAGAACGCAATCGCCTGATGGTTGCGTTTCATCACACTGTCCATGCGCAAGGACCCTACGGCATGGGGCTGCATTATATCGAGCGACACTGCTTGATACCGATCTCACTGATGCCGCAGGTCATAAGCCTGATTATCAATGGCGTATTCGACAGCTTCCCAAATCTGCGCTTCATGATTCTCGAGGGCGGATTTAGCTGGTTGCCGCATGTGATGTGGCGAATGGATCGTGAATATCGTCAAGGACGGATCGAAGTTCCGTGGCTCAAGAAACTTCCTAGTCAGCATTGCCGCGAGCGCCTACGGCTTTCGACGCAGCCCACCGAGGATATTTCCAGCGACGAGTGGATGAAGCTCATCGACTTGATGGGAACCGACGAAATGCTGGTGTTTTCGACTGATTACCCGCATTTCGATTTCGACGATCCCCATGTCGCGATTCCCAAAGCTCTACCCCAGGGGGTGAGGGAGAAAATTCTTTGGAAGAATGCGGCGAACTTTTACGAACTCGACTTTCACGGCAGCACGATGCCCAGCCAGGCGGCAGAATAAAAATGGTCAAGCATGTTGTTTGCCGGTTCGACGAGCTCGATGTCGGAAAAATCACACCGGGAAAAATCGGGCGATCGGAAGTTATCGTCTCGAAGCTTCCTTCTGGAGAAGTTCGCGTCGTTGGTGGCCGTTGTCCCCATCAAGGCGCCGCGCTTGAGCACGGACGCATCTCCGGAAGGACTTCAAGCGACACTCCGAACGAAATGGAGTTCTGTAACTATGGAGAAACGCTTCGCTGTCCCTGGCACGGTTTTGAGTTCTCGTTGATCGACGGTTGCCCCGTCGTTCCGGGTGCTAAGAATTGGCCAATGAATTTGCGAATCTTCGACGCGAAAGTTGAGGGCAACGACGTCGTGGTCACTTTATGATCGCCGTCAAGATATCTGACAAGAACAACGTGCAACGATCTTTCGAGCCGGCCCCGGGCCAGCGATTATTGCAAGCTGGATTGGCGGCCGGATTGGGCCTTCCTTATGAGTGTGCGACGGGCTCTTGCGGCAATTGCAAGGCGACGATCGTCAATGGCGACGTCAGAGTTTTGTGGCCGGAAGCACCCGGCAAAAAGGTTCTTCGCAATGCCAATGAGGTATTGTTGTGCCAGGCGGTCGCGAAAAGTTCTCTCGAACTGACTTTGCGATCCGCTTTCACGGCGCCATGCGATCCTCAGTGCAAAGCGATGTCGGGCAAAATATCGCTCGATCGCAGATTGACCTCGGAAATTTCGACCTTCGTGGTGGAGTTGAAAAATCCGATATCTTACCAGCCGGGCCAATTTGTCTTGCTCGGCGGATTGGGAGTTGACGGGCCTCGGGCTTACTCGATGATCCGGCACAAATCCCAACAGGCGGAATTGCATTTTCTCATTCGCAAAAGCCACGGCGGTGCTTTCACCAAGGCGCTTTTTGATGATCCTTCGGTGACCAAGGATGTGACCGTTTTCGGGCCGCTGGGCCGGGCGACGTTCTTGAGCGGCGAGAACCGGCCCTTCGTCGCAATCGCTGGCGGTTCGGGTATCGCCGGCATGCTCTCGATTCTGGATCATGCTTTGGAGAACGGGCATTTCGAACGGCATCGATCACATGTGTTCTTCGGCTTACGCGACGCCGAGAGCAGCTATCTCCTCGACGAACTGGCATCAATGGTGGATCGGACAAACGGGAAGCTGAAAGTGACGGTCGCCTTCTCGGATATGGCGTGTCCTGCTGTATTTAGCGAACGCTTTTCATCAATCCAATTTGCTGATGGCTTTATCCACGATGTTGCCGGCGCAGCTTTGAAGGAAGGCGGGGGGCCGGCCTTCATGAATCTGGATAATCCGCTGTTTTTCGCAGGCGGCCCTCCAGCGATGGTCGATGCGACCATGCGTATGCTTATTGCCGAATGCAAAGTCCGCACAACGGAGATTCGATATGACCGTTTTGGCTGATACGTGGCACTCGCTCGGCACTTTCGACGATCTTGAGATAGGCGACAAAAAGGAAGTTACGCTGCCGGATGGAAAGCTGGTCCTGCTCATCCGAACGCAAAGCGGCATGCATGCGTGCTGTGCAGATTGTCCACATCAGGATACGCCGTTAGCGGAAGGAATGCTCGAAGGAGATGTTCTGACATGCCCTTTGCATTTTTGGCAGTGGGATATCAACACCGGAGAAGCGATCGGAATTGCCGAAGAACCCCTCGCGGTTTTTGAATTACGACAGGAAAACGGAGCGTGGTTTATCCGCGTGTAGTTTTCTAAGAAGCGGTTTAGTGCCTGGCGATCAACGAAATACGTAGGAGAGTAGGATGAAGGTTCTCGGGCGTGCAGATTCGCTCAATGTCAGAAAAGTCCTGTGGGCAATGGATGAGATGGGCATAGAGATTGTTCGAGAAGATTACGGCGGATCGTTCGGCAAGACTGACACCGAGGAATATCGTTGCATGAATCCCACCGGGCTAGTTCCTGTGGTGATCGACGGCGACGCGGCGATCTGGGAATCGAATACTATCATCCGCTATCTGGCGACCCGCTCACCGAATAAGGGATTTGCGGGCGCCAGCAGTCGTGAGGCCGCTCAGATTTCGCAATGGATGGATTGGCAACTCGGAACGCTTAATCCGCTGGCGCAATCGCTTTTTGTGCAAATCCGTTTGGGAGAAAAAAGCGACCAGAAGATCGTGGCCGATGTTTCGGCAAATCTCGCAAAGCTTTTGAATACCGTACTCAAACGCGCGTTGCCGCCGCATGGATTCATGTTTGGGAAGTCCGTGACCGCCGCTGACATCTGTCTGGGCATCATGTTGCACCGATACGTGTCTTTGCTTGACGCAGCCTCGCTCGAAGACCGCGTAAGGCAATATCATAAGGATAACTCGGAGCGCGCAGGCTTTCAAAAATACGTCGCGATCGGCAAACCGTAATGGTCGCCTTTAGCGTTTCGAAAGGTTAGTTTTGTGGACTGGGCGATCATTTCAGCCGCCGCATTTATCATCGCCTTGGCGTCCGTTTTGCGTGGTGTAACCGGATTCGGTTTCGCCGTCGTTGCAACTCCGCTGCTCGCGTTAGTCTTGCCACCTTCAGTGGCGGTGCCGGTATCTATGCTTTTGCAAATACCCGCCGGCTTGCCGATTGTCATCACTGACTGGGCCGATACGGACTTTCGCATCGCGAGCATCATGTTTGCGACAAGTTTACCGGCGCTCATACCCGGCTTCTACATTCTCGCTCACGCTTCTGCCGACGTAATGCGGCTGATCGTCGGCATGACCGTTGTTGTGTCGACAGTTTTCCTGGCCAGCGGAGTGAGGCTCGACCGGCCACCGAGAACGTCAGAGTTATTTGCTGCAGGTGCGGTCAGCGGTCTCATGCAGGGCGCCGTTGCAATGTCAGGACCGCCTGTTGTTGTTCTGTTTCTTGCATCATCCTGGCCGATCGCACGATGCCGTGCGACGCTGTCGTTTTTCTTCCTGCTGCTTGCCGTGGCAACTCTGATTGTCGCCTTTTTGAGCGGGTTGATGACAGGGGACGCGGGCGTTATCGCGATCGCGGGTCTGCCGGGACTTCTTGTCGGTCAGTTTCTGGGCGCGCGTATATTCACTCGTATTGATGCGCGCAGATATCGGCTGATTTCGGTTCTGTCCGTGGCCGCGACGGGACTTTTTGTCATGATCAAGGGCTTGGCTCCCTATTTCTGAGAATTGAAAATGAAAGCTATCAGCATTCAAGAATTCGGCGACCCTTCCGTCTGCGTGGTTAGGGATGTTCCGTCCCCGCAACCAGATCCCGGCGAAGCCACCGTGAAAATCGGGTATGCCGGTGTAAATTTCATCGACGTTTATATGCGGAACGGCACTTACGCCCGCTCCCACACCTACCGGACTCCGCTTCCCATGGTAATCGGCATGGAAGGTGCGGGGGTGATTGACGCTGTCGGCGAGGGCGTGACCGATCTCAAACCTGGCGCGCGTGTGGCTTTTTGTCTGTCACGTGGCGCATACGCCGACGCCGTCGCTGTCCCGGCATGGAAATTGGTGCCCGTTCCAGATGCGGTGCCGTTCGATATAGCGGCTGCTTTAATGCTGCAGGGATGCACCGCTCACTATCTCAGCCATTCGGCGTTTCCGCTGAAACCTGGCCAAAGTTGTCTTGTTCATGCTGGAGCTGGTGGCGTCGGCCAATTGCTGATTCAGCTTGCGAAGAAGGCTGGCGCGACGGTTTTCACAACGGTGAGTACCGAGGCCAAAGCGGAAGTCGCCATAAAACGAGGAGCCGACCACTGCATTCTTTATAGGAACGAGGACTTCGAGCAGGAGATCAAACGCCTGACGGATGGAAAAGGTGTTCACGTTGTCTATGACTCAGTCGGAAAAGACACGATCATGAAAAGTATTCGCTCGGTCCGTCGTCGCGGTCTTTGCGTGCTTTTCGGCGCGAGTTCCGGTGTGGTTGATGCGATAGAGCCGTTGGCGCTTGCTGAAGCCGGTTCGGTGTTTTTCACGCGGCCGCATCTTGCCGATTACATGGCAAGCGCGTCCGAAATACGAAGCCGGACAGACGAACTGTTTCGTCTGTATCTCGATGGAGAACTACAGGTCACAATAGATAAAAAATTCGCACTGACTGATGCAGCGCAGGCGCATCAGTTTCTAGAGGCCGGAAAAACACAGGGAAAACTGCTTTTGCAGGTGTCGTAAGTTTCAAGTTTCTTGGAGAGAAATGATCATGAAGCGTTTGGATGGCAAGACGGCAATCGTTACGGGTGGTGCAAGCGGCATCGGCAAAGCAATGTCCGCTGCATTTGCAAAAGAGGGAGCGAACGTTGTTATTGCCGATATCGATGAAAGCAAAGCGCGGGCTGCAGCGAAAGAAGTTGCCGTTCACGGACGGGTAACGAGTATTCGGGTCGATGTAACAGATTCAACTTCCGCCAATAAAATGGCAGCGGAGATCGATCGGGAATTCGGCCGTATCGACATCCTCGCCAATAATGTCGGAGTTCGCATCACGAAGCCGTTCCTTGAACATTCGGATCAAGATTGGAATATAATGATCGCAACGAATTTAACGGGCCCATTTTTCTGCGCCCGTGCTGTGGTGCCATACATGAAAAAAAGCGGCACCGGCAGAATTATCAACACGGCTTCGATCGCAAGTTTTGTGGGTCGGCCCGATCGCGTTGCTTACGTTTCAGCGAAATCGGGATTGCTGGGAATGACTCGCGCCATGGCTATTGACCTCGGTCGGATGGGAATCACCGTCAACGCCTTGGCACCGGGGTCGATTAACTCACCGATGAATGCTTCTCAATCAAACGACAAAGCAAACGATTGGGGGAGGGAAACTCCGATGGGCCGATGGGGTACGGCGGAAGATGTAGCAAACGCTGCTGTCTTTCTCGCACTTGATGAGTCCAGTTACATTACAGGCGCGGAGCTTAAGGTAGATGGTGGTTGGGTTTCGACGAAGGCTCGCGCTGGTGAATTGAAAAATTAGCGCGATGGCTCGCGCGACTTTCGCGACGCCCAGGCATGATCGGAGACGGTGCGAATAAACGCTAAAGGCCCGCGACCAACATTGGCGCGGGCCTTCGCATGATGATTAAGATTATTCGGCGGCCATCTCCGCCCGCGGCCTGAAGTCCAGCAGGTCGTCGGTCAGATCCATATTGATCTGTTCGCGGCGCCGCGAGGCTGGCCGCCAAGTCTGCCAGCATTTACAAATATCCTGTAACCCATTGAAATATATTAACGAAATGCATTCCCAATTTTGCTATAATTTACAGCCGACAGATTGGCCGTTTTGATTTGCCGGTGTGGCGGCTGTTTTGCGATTTTGTTCTCGCTTCAAGCGGGCAGCACTAAATGCTTCGGATATGACCGCTTCAATTGAACCGTAGCGGTCGATCCGGCATAAACAATCGATGGCGGTAGTTTTAAGAGCTAAAGATCTCAGGAAAACTTATCGCACCGCTGACGAGACTGTCAGCGTTCTGCGCGGCATCGATCTTTCCATCCCATCCGGCGAGAGCGTGGCGCTCACCGGCGAGTCAGGGAGCGGCAAAAGCACCTTGCTTCACTTGATCGCCGGTCTGGACCGCGTGGACGGCGGCGAGATCTGGCTGGAGAACACCCTTCTCAGCGCGATGAGCGACAGTCAGCTTGCCGACATAAGGCGAGAAAGTATCGGCCTCATATTCCAGCAGTTCAATCTGATCCCAAGCCTGAACGTGGCTGACAATCTCAGCTTTCAGGCCCGGATTGCGGCTCGTTTCGATACGGCATGGCAGAACGAACTCGCCACCCGGCTTGGTCTTGAAGACTTGTTGCGACGCTATCCGGAGCAACTCTCCGGCGGCCAGCAACAGCGTGTTGCGATCGGCAGGGCTCTGGCGGTCAGGCCCAAGCTGCTCCTTGCCGACGAGCCGACCGGAAATCTCGACGAGACGACCGGAGATAACGTGTTCCGGCTTATGCTCGATCTGGTCCGGCACACCGGCTGCAGTCTGCTGATGGCAACCCACAGCACACGGCTGGCGCAAGCGATGGACCGGCGCCTGCATTTGAGTGGCGGGTTTTTGACATGAGCCGCTTCGCGTGGACGTTCAAGATACTGCTCAGCCATTGGCGCTGGCATCCCATGCAACTTGCCATGCTCCTGATCGGCCTGATCTGCGCGACAGCATTGTGGAGCGGCGTGCAGGCGTTGAACGCGCAGGCCCGCGCCAGTTATGACCGTGCCGCGGCGATATTCGGCGGCGCGCGCATCCCCACTCTTGTTGGAAGCCATGGTCCGACATTCTCCCAAAAGTTGTTTGTCGATTTGCGGCGTCACGGCTGGGCCGTTTCGCCCGTGTTGGAAAGCCGCATCGAGGTCGGTTCGCGTCCATTAAGGCTGATCGGAATCGAGCCAATCACCATGCCGAAGGAGGCCGGCCCGGCCTCCGAAATGAGTTCGAAAGATCTCCAGGCTTTTCTCCTGCCGCCTTACCGGACGCTTGTCTCGTTCGACACGTTGCACGAACTTGGTCTGAAGGCTGGCGACCGGCCGCAGCTTAAGGATGGAAAGACACTCCCGCCGCTCGCGCTCAATCCCGCACTGGCACCCGGTGTATTGGTGGTTGATATCGGTGTCGCCCAGCGCGTGCTGGAATTGCCGGACGGGGTGTCGCGCCTGCTTGTCGCGCCGAAACCGGTTGGACCGGTGCGCCCGCTTGAAACGATTGTTGGCGATCAATTGCAGCTGGTCGCGCCGGATGCGGAAAGCGGCCTCGAACATCTCACCGACAGTTTTCATTTGAATCTGACGGCATTCGGATTTCTCGCCTTCGCCGTCGGTATCTTTATCGTCAACTCCGCCATCGGCCTGACGTTCGAACAACGTCTTCCGATGTTTCGGACCATGCGGGCATGCGGCATCTCGCTTTTTTCCTTGAATGTCACATTGCTGGTGGAGCTTGTGTCACTGGCGCTCGGCGCTGGTCTTATCGGCTTGCTCAGTGGCTACCTTGTCGCCGCCGCGTTACTTCCCGATGTCGCAGCAAGTTTGCGGGGACTGTATGGCGCCGAGATTCCCGGGCAACTCACCTTGCGGCCTGAATGGTGGGTCGCAGGTTTGGCGATGAGCATCGCGGGCACGGTGGCGGCCGCGTTGCAAAGTTTTCTCAAGCTCAATCGGCTGCCGATCCTCGCCACCGCCCAGCCGGAGGCCTGGAAACAGGTTCAGCAAACGTGGCTGAAAAGACAAAGCGTGATCGCCGGCACGATATTTATCGCAGCGCTGTGCGCGCTATGGCTCGGCACGTCTCTCGGTGCCGGCTTTGCCGTGCTCGCTGGCTTGCTGGCTAGTGCCGCGCTCGGACTGCCGGGACTGCTGAGCATCTTGCTTGTGCTCGGCGAGCGATGGGCAGGGCATTCCCTTCCCGGGCGGCCGCTCGTGAAATGGTTCTGGGCCGACAGCCGCCAGCAACTCTCGGGGTTGTCGCTGGCCTTGATGGCGCTGTTGCTCGCGATCGCGGTCAATGTCGGCGTCGCCACCATGGTCGGGAGCTTTCGCGAAACATTTACCAGCTGGCTGGACAGACGGCTGACGGCGGAAGTGTATCTTGATGCATCGAATGATAGCCAGGCGGCGGACATCAAGGCCTGGCTGCGCCAGCAACCGCAGACCATCGCGATTTTGCCCGGGGCACGCGCGCAGTCGGCGTTGGGCACCGAGCCGCTGGAGTTATTTGGTCTCGCCGATCATGCCGCCTATCGCAATCAATGGCCTTTGCTTGAGGCAACATCGCACGCATGGGACGGCATACAATCCGGCCGGGCGGCGTTTGTGAGCGAGCAGCTCTCGCGGCGATCCAGCATCAGGCTCGGCGATGTGGTGCATGTGCCGTCTCCAAAAGGCGACTGGCCCTTGAAGATCGTGGGGGTGTACGCCGATTACGGCAATCCGAAAGGCCAGATCGCGGTGGCTTATGACGCGCTCATCGAGAGATTTCCGCAAACGCCGCAAACGCGGCTCGGATTGCGGGTGGCGCCCGCGGATGCTCCGGGGCTCATCGCTTCCCTGCAAGACAGGTTCAGCCTTGGCAACCAGCAGATCGCGGATCAGTCGACGGTCAAGACCGAGTCGAAACGAATCTTCGAGCGCACCTTCGCAGTCACTGCTGCGCTGAATGCCTTCACGCTCGGTGTCGCAGCCATTGCGCTGTTGACCAATCTTCTGACCCTCGGCAATGCGCGATTGCCGAGGCTTGCGCCGCTTTGGGCGATGGGACTGACGCTGCCGCGGCTTTCGTTCGTCGAACTGGTGAAGACAATGTCCATGGCCTTGATGACGGCGCTTTTTGCGATTCCCTTGGGGTTAGCTGTGGGCTGGTGTCTTTTGGCGGTGGTTAACGTGCGCGCCTTTGGCTGGCGGCTGCCGCTGCACGTGTTTCCGTTGCAATTGTTCGAACTGCTCGGGCTGTCGATGGTGGCGGCCTTGCTTGCGACATTGATTCCGGTGCTGAAACTGTTTCGCATGCCGTCCTCGCGGCTGATCAAGATTTTCGCCGAGGAACACTGAGATGCTTCCGAACCGCCGGGCGTTCGTTCAGGGAGTATTGCTCGCGGCGGTCCATGCAAAGACTTCGCTCGCTCAAGGGTTCGCCGGACTGGGCATCGAGGCTGGCGCGTTCGAGCCGGTGGTGAAGGGCAGGGCGCTGACATTTCCCGCCGACCACGGACCGCATCCGCGATTCCGGATCGAGTGGTGGTACGTCACCGCCAATCTGCACGACGGGGCCGGCACGCCGTATGGCGTGCAATGGACGTTGTTTCGTCAGGCGATGGAAGCTGGTCCGGACGCCGAGAACTGGGCCAGCCGGCAAATCTGGATGGGGCATGCCGCGGTGACCAGCGCAAGCGAGCATCACTTTGGTGAACGATTGGCGCGAGGCGGCATCGGTCAGGCCGGAGCCGACGCCGAACCGTTTCATGTGTGGATCGATGCATGGGACATGCGCGGTCTTGATGCGATGTCTGCGCAGACCATTTCGCCGCTGGTGCTCACTGCGTCGGCGAACGATTTTGCTTTCGACCTGAAGCTGGAGGCATCGCAAGCTCTCGTTTTGCAGGGGGATGCCGGCTACAGCCAGAAGTCGGACAAGGGGCAGGCGTCGTATTATTACAGCCAGCCCTTTTTCAAGGCTCGTGGTGAAATTGAGTTATCCGGTCATCGCGTTCAGGTCACAGGTCAGGCGTGGATGGATCGTGAATGGAGCAGCCAGCCGCTGGCATCCGACCAGAAGGGATGGGACTGGATTTCACTTCATCTCGATTCGGGCACGAAGCTGATGTTGTTCCGGCTGCGGCAGTCCGATGGAAAAAACTTTATCTCGGGCAACTGGATCGGGGCGGATGGCCTCTCCGAAGTGCTTGCATCTAACATGATCGCTTTGACGCCGGCGTCGCAAAACTCGATCGAGGGGCGCATGCTCCCGACGGAATGGGACATCGAGATTCCATCGCGCGGCCTGAAAATAAAAATCGTCTCGCTCAATCCGCAAAGCTGGATGGCGACGACGATCCCGTATTGGGAAGGGCCAGTACGAATCCATGGAAGTCAGTCGGGCGTCGGCTATCTCGAAATGACCGGCTACTGAGCGTCAAAGCGTCTTGATAAGGCTGCTGAAATCTATTGACGGCTTTCGCAATTATTTGCACTCAAGCTCTTGTTTTTGGGTAAAAACTTGACTCTTGATCGTCGGACCGTAGGTTCGGTGCCTATTGCGCTCACCAAACATCTCAACAGCTTGGCTGTTCTTGAGTGGACGGGCGCAGCGGCCAAGCGAGCGGCCGGCTGATTCTCTGCGCCGTGGAAGTCCAGCGCATGGACTCGTACTTTTTACGGTGAGGCGAGAAGCGCCTACAGTCTGGGAGGATATGGTGCGTTGGGTTATCCGTTCGAAAATTCATAACGCGACCGTGACCGAGGCGAATCTCGCTTACATCGGCTCCATTACTATCGATAAGGAGCTGATTGAAAAAGCCGGATTGTGGGTCGGAGAGCGCGTGCTGGTCGTATCGAACACGTCAGGCGCGCGGCTGGAAACCTACGTCATCGAGGGCGAAAGAAATTCCGGCTCGATCTGCATGAACGGCGCGGCCGCGCATCTCATCGGGCAGGGCGAGCAAATCATTATTATGGGTTTCGAGCTGGTGACGGCTCCCATCGAGCCGAACGTGATTCTTGTCGATGCAGAGAACCGGTTTGTTCGCCACCTGACGGAGACAGCAAGGACGCCGGTTAACATGTGAGCTTGTGCTCCGTCAGGCTCCCGGCTGCGGGATCGTCTGCGCGCCGGCTTTTTTGGTTTTCCGCTCGGCAAGCCAGTTCTCAAAGCGCTGAACCACGACAAAGAACGTCGGAACGAAAAGCACGGCCAGGCAGGTCGAGGCGATCATGCCGCTGAACACGGTGATGCCGATCGATTTGCGGGCGCTCGCGCCGGCACCGCTCGCGATAACCAGCGGCGCCACGCCGAGGATAAAGGCGAACGACGTCATCAGGATTGGCCGGAATCGCGCCCGCGCGGCTTCCACCGCCGATTCAAGCAGCGGTTTGCCATCGCGTACGTGAAGTTCGAGCGCAACTTCGACGATGAGAATGGCGTTCTTGGCCGACAGCGCGATCAGCAGGATCAGTCCGATCTGCGTGTAGAGATTGTTCTCGATTCTGAGTCCCGTCAGGACTACCATCGGACCGAGCAGCGAAAGCGGCACCGCCAGAATGACCGCGATCGGCGCGAACCAGCTTTCGTATTGTCCGGCGAGCACCAGATAGACCAGTAGCATGGCAAGGCCGAACACGTAGTAGATCTGGCTGCCGACGGCTTTCTCCTGATACGACATCGCCGTCCACTCGTAGCCGGTGCCCGGCGGCAATGTCTTGTCGGCGATCTGTTCCATCAATGCGATGGATTGACCGGAACTGTAGCCCTGCGCGGGCAGACCGATGATGGTCGCGGATGGATACAGGTTGTAAAGACTAATGAGTGACGGGCCCACCGTCGGCGTGATGCTTGCCAGCGTGCCGAGCGGGATCATGTCGCCCTGCTGGTTGCGCACTGTTAGGTTCTCAATATCCCTGATCGTCAGACGATATGGCGCATCGGCCTGGGTATAGATTTGAAAGGTGCGGCCAAACTTGTTGAACTGGTTAATGTAGGACGATCCGAGATAGGCGGCCAGCGTCGAGAACACCTGATCGGTCGTCACATGCAGCGTCTGCGTCTTGATCCTGTCGACCTCGACGTCGAACTGCGGCACCATGGAGCGGAACGGCGAACTCACGCGCTGCAAGGCGCTTTGAGTCTGCGCGCTGCCGACCATCGTGCTCGTGATGGCCTGCAGCTTGTTAAAATCGGAATTGCCGTCGCGCAGCTGGATTTGCATGGCGAATCCGGCGGCGTTGCCGATGCCCTGAATGGGAGGCGGTGGCAGCACGAAGATGCGCGCTTCCTGAATCGCTCCGAGTTTCTGATTCAGCCCAACCACGAGCGAGCGTAAATCCTCGCCGGCACCGCGCGCGTCCCAGTCCTTCAAAATGATGTATGCGACACCAGCGTTGGCGAGACTCGAACTGTTGTCGAGTGCCGATATGCCGGCGATGCTGATCACCTGCGCCACACCCGGGGTCTTGCCGGATAGCTCACTGACCTGATCGAGCACGTGCTGTGTGCGGTCGAGCGATGCGCCGTCGGGCAATTGTACCGCCGCGAGCAGATAACCCTGATCCTCGATCGGAATAAAGCCGGTCGGCACGCGCGACAGGCCATAGCCGCCGATGGCAATCAGGACCAGCGCAATGACGAACGACAGGGTGCTGTGGACGGCCATGCGGTCGATCAGCGCGGCATAACGCTTTTCCACCCGGTCGTATATCGAATTGAAGCCGCGATAAAACCAGTTGCGCTGTTCCGGCGGCACCGGACGCCGCAGCCACAATGCGCATTGTGTCGGTTTCAGGGTCGCGGCGTTGATTGCGCTGATCAGCGCGGTCGCGGCGATCACCAGCGCGAACTGCGCGTAGATGCGTCCGGTCATCCCCGGCAAAAACGCAGCCGGCACGAACACCGAGACCAGCACCAGTGTGATGCCGATGATCGGCCCGAACAGCTGATCCATCGCCTTGATCGCGGCGTCATGTCCGGACATGCCGTGCTCGATATTGTGAGCGGCGCCTTCGACGACGACGATGGCATCGTCGACCACGATCCCGATTGCCAGGACGATCGCAAACAGCGTTGACAGGTTGACGGTGAAGCCGAGCGCCGCCATCGCGGCGAAGGCGCCGATGATGGTGACGGGCACCGTCGTCGCCGGGACAAGCATGGCGCGCCAGTCCTGCAGAAAGATAAGGATGACGACTAGGACGAGCAGGCCAGCCTCGATCAGCGTCTTGTAGACTTCATGGATCGAGGCAGAAACGAATTTGGTGGTATCGAACGGAACGTCGTACTTCACATCCTGCGGGAATGCGCGAGCCAGCTCCGTCATCTTTTTCTTTACAGCCTGCTCGACCTCAAGCGCGTTGGCGCCGGGTGACTGGAACACGCCGATGCCGGTGGAGGGGCGCTGGTCGAGCGAAAACATCTGGCTGTAGGTCTGGGCGCCGAGTTCGACGCGGCCCACGTCGCGCACGCGCGTGACATCGCCATTGTTGCCGGTCTTGACGATGACATTGTCGAACTGGGTCGTGTCGTCCAGCCGGCCGTTGACGTTCAGCGTGTACTGGAAGGCCTGACCGGGCGGGGTCGGCGGCGTTCCGATCTGTCCGGCCGTGACCTGCTGGCTCTGTTGCTGGATCGCCTGAATAACGTCCTGCGGCATCAGTCCGAGCGCCTGCAGTTTGTTCGGGTCGAGCCAGACACGCATCGAATACTGGCCGGCGCCGAACACGTTGACGTTGCCGACACCGGGCAGCCGCGACAGCTCGTCGCGTATGTTGATCGTGGCGTAGTTGCTCAGATAAAGACTGTCGTAAGTGCTGTTCGGGGACGTCAGGGTTACGAACAGCAGGATCGCGGTCGATTTTTTCTGGACCGTGACGCCCTGGGTTTGAACCGATTGCGGCAGCGACGACAACGCGCTGGAAACGCGGTTTTGCACCAGCACCTGCGCGAAGTTCAAATCGGTGCCGATCTTGAACGTCACCGTAAGTGTGTAGGTGCCGTCGGCGGCGCTGTAGGACTGCATGTAAAGCATGTCCTCGACGCCGTTGACCTGCTGCTCAATGGGCAGCGCGACGGTATCGACGACAGTCTTGGCGCTCGCCCCGGGATAGCGCGTCGTGACCTGCACGGTCGGCGGCACCACGTCGGGATATTGCGCGACCGCAAGGCTGAACAACGCGACGCCGCCGATCAGCATCATCAGGATCGCGATGACGTTGGAAAGAACCGGCCGTTCGATGAAAAATTTCGAAATCATGGCCTGTCCTACTTTGCAGACGCGGAAGGCTGCTCGATCTTTTGCAGTTGCGGGTCGACTTTCTGGCCAGGGATTGCGCGGAGCAGGCCGGCGATCACGACGCGATCATCGGCCTGAAGGCCGCTCTCGATCACGCGCAGGTCGCCTTCGAGCGGCCCGGTCTGGACCTTGCGCTGCTGGATGACGTTTTCACTGTTGACCACCAGCAAATATCGCCCGGCCTGATCGCTACCCAATGCAACATCGGGGACGAGCAGGGCGTTTTGCTGCTGGTCGAGAGGAACACGGACGCGGACATAATATCCGGGCAGCAGCACACGCTCGGCATTTTGCAGCAGGCCGCGCACCGCAAGCGTGCCGGTCGATTGGTTGATCGTCGGCGCGGCATAGTCGAGCTTGCCCGTATGCGGATAGCCGGTCTCGGTCTGTAACCCAACCTCGATAGGGACTTCCTTGAGGTCTTTCGATGTGAGGCCCTTGCGCACGGCGGCGGCTCTGATGCGCAGGACGTCCTGTTCGTTGACGTTGAAATTCACATAGATCGGGTCGAGCTGCACGATGCTTGCAAGCTGGGTCGGCGATGAAACGCC
The DNA here is from genome assembly GCA_019747015.1 of Xanthobacteraceae bacterium. Lineage (GTDB taxonomy): Bacteria > Pseudomonadota > Alphaproteobacteria > Rhizobiales > Xanthobacteraceae > Afipia. The sequence goes on along the minus strand of JAIERI010000144.1, from coordinate 18,251 downwards.
GACGAGTTCGCCGACGGAGACGAGATGCGCACTGACGATGCCGTCGAACGGCGCCACGACATTGGTGTAACCGTAATTGACCGCCGCGATTTTGGTGTTGACCTGGGCCTGTTGAAGATTGGCCTGGGCGTTGTCGCGGTTGGATGTGGACTGATCCAGCGTGGCCTGTGAGGCAAATTGTTTGCCGACCAGTGTCGCCTGGCGCGCGTAGTCGGCCTCCGCCTGTTTCAGCGATGCCTGCGCGCCGGCTTCAGCGGCCTGCGCTTGCTCCAGCTTCAGCTTGTAGGTTTCGGGCTCGACCGTGAACAGCGTTGTGCCTTCCTTGACGAAAGCGCCGTCTTCATAATTGATCGTCTGGAGAACGCCCTGTACGCGTGCGACCAGATCGACACTCTTGAAAGGAGCGGTGTTGCCGGTAGCTGCCAGATAACGGGTGATGGTCCGCTGTACCGGCAATCCGGCATCGACCTTCGGCGGAGGCGGCTGCACAAAACTGTTCTGTTCGCAGGCGGTGAGAACCACCGATGCATAGACAGCGAACGACATACGGAAAGCGTGAGATGCAATGCGCTCGCGGATGCCGCGAAGGTTGGTAGTTGTCGCTCGATGCTTCGGCTTCATTGCGGTGCCCACCCCATTTCATTCCGCGGAAGCTTGTTGTTGAAAAATTGTAGCAACAATCCGCTTGCGGTGGAACCCAAAAGCTAAAATGATGCAACTGGCGAAATTCTTTTGAGTGGGCGCGAGCGGCGGTCATTTTGTCATGACTCACTGTCATGGCTTGCCGGCATGATTTTCCGTCATGGCTCATTGACATGATTCACCGACCCCGCTGATCGACTCATATCCGGAAAGGAATGGACAGATGCTACGTACGGTTTTGATCGCTGCTTTTCTTTGTGCATCCGGAGCCGCGTTTTCACAGAACCTGACCGCCGAGCAGCGCGCGGCCTGCATGGGCGATTATCAAAAATATTGCCAGGGCGTGACGCCGGGTGGCGGGAGAATTATCGCCTGCCTGTCCGCCGCAGGCGACAAGCTCACGCCGGATTGCAAAAAAGTGCTGTCGGCGGCAGAGAAAAAATAATCAGGATATGGGCATTGCCTTTAAACAGGCCTGCGTCTCGCAAGCCGGGTTTGGTCCAAACAGGCAGAGGGAAAGTTCTGGACCATTGGGTGTGACTAATCTAGCCTATGGTATGGGCCACTGAGTTGTCCGGCCATGCTGCGGGAATGGAAGTTACATCTCAAGCTGGGTCTGAAGCGCGGAGACGGCGCCGGCCCTGTCTACGTCCAGATCGCGCACGGCCTCATTGCTGAAATCCGGCGGGGCCGGCTCACTCCCGGCGAGGTGCTGCCCGGATCCCGGGAGATGGCCGAAGAGCTGGGCGTGAACCGCAAAACGGTCATCGTGGCTTACGACGAGTTGATCGCACAAGGCTGGCTGGTTTCGCGCGGCACCAAGGGGACATTCGTTTCGACCAAGCTGCCGGAGTCGCGCAGCAAGCCCAACCGGGCCGTCCTCGATAACTCGAAGACGCGCGGCGAAGGGCCTCAGTTCAGCCGCCTTGCTGCGGCGCTCGATGTGCCGGTCATCTTTCCAAAGCCCGGTATCGTTCTGCTCGATGACGGCACTCCCGACACCCGGCTGTTTCCGGCCGAGAGTTTTGCGCGGGCCTATCGCAGCGCGATGTCGCTCGCGGGGAAGGTGGGCAAACTCGGCTATGGTGATCCTCGCGGATCCCCGGTGCTGCGGACCGCGATATCGCGCATGCTGAATATGGACCGCGGATTGGCGACCACGCCGGAGAGGGTTTGTCTGACGCGCGGAAGCCAGATGGCGATCTACCTCGCATCCAGAATCCTGATCCGGACCGGCGATGCCGTCGTCGTCGACGATCTCACCTATCCGCCGGCGCGGGAGGCTTTTCGTGCTGCCGGCGCCACCATTCTTCGCGCGAAGGTCGACGAGGGCGGAACCGATATCGACAACCTTGAAAAGCTGTGCCGCCGAAACCGCGTACGTGTCGTCTATCTGACGCCTCATCATCACTTTCCGACGACCGTGCTGCTCAACCCGGCGCGAAGGCTCCGGCTTCTCGCGCTTTCATCGCAATTCGGCTTTACGATCATCGAGGACGACTACGACCATGAATTTCACTTTGCGCATCAGCCACTGCTTCCCCTGGCGTCTTTCGATCCGGCCATCCTCTATATCGGGTCGATGTCCAAGCTTCTGTCTCCAAGCCTGAGGATAGGTTACATATCAGCGCCGGAGAAATTCATCGACCGGGCCGCGCAGGAGATTCTGCTGATCGACCGTCAGGGCGATCAGATCACCGAAGAGGCGGTTGCCGAACTGGTCGATGCCGGTGAAGTGCGCAGACATGCCAACCGCGCCTTGCGCGTCTATTCCAGCCGCCGCGAGAAGCTCGCCGTCACATTGCGCGCGGAACTGGGTGACGTCGTCGATTTCCGGATGCCCGATGGCGGGCTGGCGTTCTGGCTGACATTCGAAACGCAAGCCTATCTGGACCGGCTTGAGAAAAATGCCGTGGCATTCGGCCTCTCGTTTCTCCCCAGCCGCAGCTTTTCCGGAAAGGAAGACGGCAGGCGAGGGATCAGAATGGGTTTCGCCGGGCTGGACGATCAGGGCATCCGGGAGGCCGTGCGGCGCATGAAAGCCGCCATCGGCGGTTAGTCCCCACGGAGCGCTAGAAGACACCCGACCGCATAAAGTTTGCCTGGACCATATTCGATCCAAAAACTGGATCATGAGCCCGGTTCATCGGCCCAATAATTTGATGGCATGGGCCTGAAGCTTTCCTTGCGTCCGATCAGTTCCGCGACGGTGACACTCGCCACGGGAACCGCTTTCGAGGTTGCGTCTGACGAAACGATCCTGGAGGCGGCGGGCAAAGCCGGTATCTGGCTTCCGAGTGCGTGCCGCACAGGTGCGTGTGGCAGTTGCAAGGTGACGGTTTCCAGCGGTGACTTCTTTCATGCCGGCTCGGTAGCGGCATTATCCGCGGCGGAGCAGGACGGTTGCACGGCTCTTCTTTGCCGCGCCCATGCATTGGGCGATCTTCAGCTTGATGTCGCTGAGCTTCCCGAACCGCCCCCGAGCGAGCGTCCGGCCGTGCCCGCGCGCGTGGTCGGGCTGATCCGCGAGAGCGAGCACGTGATGCGATTGACGTTGCGCTTTTCCGCGCTCGATCCGCTCGATTTCATTCCCGGCCAGTTTATCGGGCTTCGTCACTCCGACGGCTTCGACCGCTCGTTTTCCATTGCCAATGCGCCACGCGTGGATGGGACAGTTGACCTGCACGTCGGCCGTGTTGCCGGAGGCGTATTCACCGGCCACGTCTTCGAACATCTCAGGGTAAATGACATCCTGCGTGTCACCGGGCCGTTCGGCAATTTCACCTGTGCCTCCGTTGTCCGGCCGGCGATTTTCATTGCGGGGGGCACGGGCATTGCGCCGGTGCGCGCGATCCTCGAATCGCTGGCGGGCGACTCTTTTGCCGCGCCTGTTTACGTGTATTGGGGAAGCCGCACGCAAAGCGGTCTCTATCTCGATCGCGAACTGCGCGAATTCAGCGAACGGCATGGCATCGCATATATCCCCGTCGTCTCCGACCGCGCCGACGCATGGAGCGGCCGTGCCGGACTGGTCCACGAGGCGGTGTTGCAGGATTTCGATGACCTGTCCGCCTTCGACATTTATGCCTGCGGCAGTCCGGCGATGGTCGATGCCGCACATAAGGCCGTGCTCGCGCGGGGCGCCCGTCGCGATCGTTTTTTCTCCGACTGTTTTCATCCGTCGAGACCCGCGGCGGATTCTCAGCTCAACACAAGAGAGGTGTGGTCATGATCAAGATCAAGGATCTGTATGTCTATCCGGTCAAGTCCTGCAAAGGTGTCCGCGTGGAGGAAATCGAGCTGTCGCCGACAGGATTTCTTGGCGACCGGAACTGGATGGTCATTGACGAGCACGGTGTGTTCGTGAGCCAGCGCGAACAGCCCAAACTTGCGCTCGTCGAGCCCAAGCCTCTCAAGGACAAGATCCTCCTCAATGCGCCGGGCATGCCGGAGCTTGTCATTCCGCACGCGATTCAAGGCGGGGACCGCACCGAAGCCGAATTGTTCGGTGAAAAAGTGTCGTCGCTTTCGGCAGGCAGCGAGGCGTCATCATGGTTCAGCAAATATCTGGGCGGCAATTATCGCCTTGTGGCCTGCGATCCTCAATTCCTGCGCAAGGGCGGCGTGCAGTATCCCTCGCGCGATGAGGCTCCCACCAGTTTCGTCGACAATTACGGAATCCTGGTGATCTCCGAGGCTTCGCGTAACGATCTGAACAAGCGCCTCGTTTCCGAAGTCCCGATGAATCGCTTTCGTCCCAATATCGTCGTCGAGGGTGTCGATCCTTACGGCGAAGATTACTTTGCATCGGCAAGTACGAGCGACGTCACGCTTCGTTTCATCGACATTTGCTACCGATGCAATCTGACCACCATCGATCAGGAAAAAGCGGAGTTCGGACAGGAGCCGCTATTGACCCTGGGCCGATACAGAAATTCGAAAGTCGGTGTCCGCTTCGGCAATTATGCCGCGGTGGCCGGCGGTATCGGAAAGACGCTGCGCGCGGGCAGTCCTCTCGAAATCGCACTCAATTTCTGAGAGTGAACTGCCGCCGGCTTGAAGTCTTGAAATGCCCGGCGACAGCCATCGCCGGCACGTTGCCGCTTAATCTTTTGCGGGCCACACGTGCCTGCGGCAATTCAACTGGACCAGCAGGTACGTCTAAACTGGAGGCCGCTCATTCCCCTTCCGCGTGATGCAATCATCAAAAGCCGGGATTGGAACACTCAAGGATCAACAGACAGAGTCTTGCGCAAAAAGGGGAAGATCCATGTACGACGTAACACTGAGAAAAAATTGTCTAGGATTCGTGGAGCTGCTCGCTCAGGGCATTGCTCTTATCTCGCCGACCATGACGGCGGCGCTGATCATTCCGGTCATGTATGGAAACACCGGCGACTGGAGCTGGTTATCCTATGCGCTCGGAACGATCATGCTCGTTTTCGTCGCCTTCAACCTCAATCAGTTCGCGCGGCGTTCGGCCACCGCGGGATCGATGTATCTGTATATCTGCCGCGGTCTTGGAATTTCCGCCGGTGCGATCGGCGGCTGGTCCCTGATCTGGGCCTATCTCGGAATCTCGATGGCTGGCGTCACCGGCTTTTCGATTTTCGCCGACAAGCTGCTCGAGATGGTTGGATTCCATCTTCCGTTCTCACTTCTCTTCGCAGTCTGTGTCGGCATCTCGTGGTTCTGCGCATGGAAAAACGTCCAGCTCTCGGCAATTCTGATGCTGATCCTGGAAGGCGCCTCCATGCTGTTGATCGCGATCCTCTGTATCGTGACGCTGGCGCAGCATGGCTTCAAGATCGATCATGCGCAATTCGACGTGTCGACATTGCCCCTGTCGGGCCTTGGTCTCGGCGTCGTCGTCGCGATCTTCAGCCTCGTCGGTTTCGAGTGCTGCACGGCGTTCGGTGAAGAGGCGAGGGATCCGCTCGTGACGATTCCGAAAGCCGTTGTCTGGAGTCTCGTGATCTCCGGCAGCTTCTTCGTTTTCGTGTCCTACGTCATGGTGATGGCGACGCACGGCTCCGATCCCACTCTCGACAAGATCGATGCGCCGCTCAACGTCATGGCCACTCTCGCACATCTTCCCATTCTTCAGGCGCCGCTGTCGTTCGGAGCCATGGTCAGCTTCTTCGCGCTTTGCCTCTCCTGCATCAACGCGGGAAGCCGGGTGCTATTCGCCATGGGCCGGCACGGTCTTTTCCATGCAGCGACCGCCGACTCGCATGAAACCAACGCGACCCCGCATGTTGCCGTGACGACCCTCGCGGCGATTGCGTTCATCATCCCGACAGTCAGCGTGGCTGTGGCCGGCCTCGAACCGCTTGATCTCTTCAACTATGTTGGAACGCTGGCGGCTTTCGGCTTCATCGTTCCCTACATCATGATTACGATAGCGGCGCCGGTCTATCTGAAAAAGATCGGCGAACTTCGCAACGTCGATCTTGCCGTCTGCGGGGTAGCACTGGCGCTTCTGATGATCCCGACGGTCGGCAGCGTCTATCCGATCCCAGATGCCCCGGTGCTTTACTTCCCCTATCTGTTCCTGGCTTACCTAGCGATCGGGGCGGTCTGGATCCTGTCTGTCAGGTTCCGCAAACCGCTGACGGCAGCGATGATCAAGGAACACGTCGGCAGCATCCTGCCTGCGGCACAACGGGTGGCCTGAATTTCCAACAATGTTCGGGAGCCTTTGCGGGCTCCCGGACTATTTACAGCATGTCTCTCCCGGAGAATCTTCGATGGCGCGTCATCGGAGATTCTTTGGCATTTCCGGAAATGAACCGAGGGCCTGCACAGTGGTCGATACGGCGTTTGTATCTCGCGTCCAGATATTTCCGATCAAATCGCTGGATGCGGCTGTCTTGCGTGAGGCGCGGATTTTGACAAGCGGTGCGCTGGAATACGACAGAACGTGGGCAATGCTCGAGATGAGTGGACAATTCGTCAACGGCAAGCGTCATGCGGCCGTTCACCGATTGCGATCTTCAGTGGACGTGCAAAACCAAACAGTGTCGTTTCAGGACGAAGGCGAGCGGCGGCCTGTCGATCGCACCTTCTCCTTGACCGCAGATCGGGACGAAATCCAACAATGGCTGAGCCGTTATTTTGGATTTCCCGTCGAGCTGAAAAGTAACCGCGACGCCGGGTTTCCCGACGATACGGCGTCTCCAGGGCCGACGCTCATCAGCGTCGCGACCCTTCAGGAGATCGCCCGGTGGTTCGATCTTCCCTTGGAGCAGGTTCGCCAGCGCTTTCGCACCAATATTGAGATCGATGGCGTGCCGCCCTTTTGGGAGGACCGGCTCTTCGGCGCCGCCGGGATGGTGGTTCGCTTTCGTATCGGAGAAGCCGGGTTCGAAGGCGTCAACCCGTGTCAGCGGTGCGTGGTTCCGACGAGAGAACCGGCCTCGGGAATAGGGGATCGCACATTCGTGCGGCGCTTCACCGAGCTTCGCGGCCGAACCCTGCCGGTATGGTCCGATCGCTCCCGGTTCAACCACTTCTACAGGGTGGCGATCAACACGAGGCCATTCGGCGATCAGTCCGGCAAATTTGTTCGGACCGGAGATCAGGTGCGGATTCTGGATACGTGATGGCCGGTATTTGCCGGCCGGCGGTTTATTTCGGCGGCCTGTTGGCGGCGACAAGCGCACAGAACTCGGAGTACTCCCGGACGTAATCTTTCGCGTCGTAGGGGTCCGATGCGAACACAAGGAGCACGGCGTCCGCAGAATAGTTATATTGAGCGCTCCAGATCATGGGCGGGACGTAAATTCCAACCGCCGGACTATCAAGAGTAAACACTTTTCTCGCTGTCCCGTTGTCCACCAGGATTTCGCACGAGCCCGAAGTGCATATCAGAAATTGATGGCAGATTTTGTGGGCGTGTTCGCCGCGGGTCTCTTTCGACGGCACATTGTAAACGATAAAATATCTTCGCGGAAAAAACGGAAGGTTCTTCTCGAATTCTCCAGGTGCAAGATGGCCCCGCATGTCACTGAACCGGGGCAGCATATATCTGCGAACATCTCCCACGCCTACATAAGCGATATCCGACGCATCCGATGGCACGGTTGACCTCAGCTCATTCGTTTTCGGCAATTCTTCGGCATTCACATACCCCACAATTCGCGCAGGGTTTCCCACGACGATTGCATTGGGCGGAACAGAGCGTGTTGCCACGGCCCCCGCACCCACCATTGCTCCGGTGCCGATCTCGATGCCGGGCAAAATTGTCGCGTTCGCGCCAATCGAAGCGCCGCGTCTCACAATTGTACGCAAAAACTTTCCCGGATAAATTTTGCTGCGAGGAAAGGGGTCGTTCGTGAATGTTGCGTTGGGGCCCACGAAAACGTCGTCCTCGAGCGTGACGCCGTCCCACAATTGAACGCCGTTCTTGACGGTGACGCGGTCGCCGACGGTGACGTCGTTCTCGACAAAAACGCCGTCGCAAATATTGCAGTTCGAGCCTATTTTCGCGCCCTTTAAAATATGGGCGAAGGCCCAGACTCGTGTACCGGGTCCAATATCGGAGCTTTCGCAAAGCGCCTGCTCGTGAATAAAAACGTCTCCCATTTCATGTTGTCCCATTGAAGCTCAACGAAGCCCAGCGCTCAATCCTCACCCGGCCCGAACGGCGAAACGGCATACGGACGATATGCGGACTCTTGGTTTCCATATACACCAGCGAGTACGGAGGGGGCCGCGCTACCAGCCATTTATGCGGTCGATTATTCGGTCCACTTCATCGTCGCTCAATTCAGGATAGCAGGGCAAAGAGACGATTTCGGACGCGAGCCGTTCTGTTACCGGCAATCTGGTGTTTGGGTTAATGTGCGACCACGCCGGCTGCAAATGATCCGGTATGGGATAATGCACGTCGCTGCCAATTTCGGCCACACGGAGATGATCGCGAAGCCCGTCTCGGTCGCTACACCGCGCCACGAAGAGATGCACCACATCACCCGGCCCGGAAGGCCCCAGGCATCGGATTTTGTCGTGCCGTAGCCCGCTACAATATCGATTGGCGATGGCCCGGCGGCGCTCGTTCCAGTCCCGCAGCTTTGGAAGTTTTATCCGAAGCACCGCGGCTTGTATTTCATCGAGACGGCTGTTGCGGCCTCCACTCAACGCGACTTTATATTTGCCATTCCAACCGTATTGGCGAAGCGATCGGGCTTTGTCGGCGATCCCGGGGTCGTTCGTTGTGATGGCGCCGCCGTCTCCGAGCGCGCCCAGATTCTTCGTGGGGTAGAAGCTGAAGCAGCCTGCGGCACCAATGCTCCCGGCCATCCTGCCGCCAAGCTGCGCCCCGTGAGCTTGAGCGCAATCCTCGATGACAGGAATCCCCTTGCGCGCGCACGTGTCCGTGACACGAGCGACATCGGCCATCCGGCCAAACAAATGGGTGATGACAACGGCCGCTACAGGTGCCGAGGAGATCAGGTTCGCGAAGGCCTCAAGATCGATTAAATGGGTGTCGATATCCACATCGGCATAGAGCGGGCGCGCCCCGATTGCCAGAATTGCGGCTGTTGCATACCCCCCGGCGTTTGCGACGGTGAGTACAGATTGTCCTCGTTCAACGCCAGCCGCTCGCAGAGCTATTTCCAGCGCATCCGAGCCGTTTGCAACCCCTATGGCGAATTGTGTGCCACAATATTCTGAAAATTCCTTCTCGAATTGATTGTGTTCGGAGCCTTGGATATACCGTCCGCTTTGAACTGTCTTTGCGATTGAAGCGACAAATTCGGACTGGAATAATCTTGCCTGCCGCGAAAGATCGTTGAACGGAATTGCTGAGGGCGCTTGTTTCATTTGCTTGCCGATCCTTCTGAAATAGCGCAAAGACCTTTCGTGCGCCGTTTTAGGCATGCACCGCCGGATTTCCGGTTCTTGCTTTCAGCAAAGAACCAATGTTGACTTGTTGAGTCGGCACCTAAACAAATTATTTTAGGCTTCGATCATGTTATTTAACAATCGCTGTTTTGTTTATTCGCCTTCCGACAAAAAAAAGAGCGTGGTTGCGCTTTCATCGGACGCGGAGCTAAGCGAAATACGTATCAGGCCTTTCCTGAGCGCATTGCTCGCTCGCGACGTGATTGCCTCGTTTCAATTCGCCGACCGCAAAATGAACCTCCTGGGGTGTCTCAAGACTGCCCGGTTTACTCACGTCTGGTGCCACCGCAACGTCTCGTATGCCCAGTACAGATTTTTGAAAAGTCACCCCAACGTCCCACTCATCTACGATATTGACGATCTGCTGACATCGGTCCCGGAATTTGTGATGAAGCGGAGGCCGAACACGGTATGGAGAATCAAATGGTGCCTGAATCGCGCGGATTTTGTCACAACGACGAACGAGCAATTGGCCGGGGATCTTCGCAGCGGCGCACTTTTGACCAAAGACCCAATCATTCTGAAAAACGGACACACGGGCTTTTTGCCGCCAGTACAAATCGGTTTGAAGAAACAGATTGTCTGGACGTCGGGGGATTTTCCGTTCGTGCTCATGGACTATCCTCACTTCATGAATGATCTGGCCAACATCGCCAATCGCCATGATTATGAAATGATTTTTATCGGCCGTTTCGATCCTGAATGCGGAGTGCCTTTCAAAAAATACAGATACATCCCGCGGCTGGATTTTGACTCATATCGCGAGTTCCTCAAGTTTAGCGCGGGAGCGATCGGAATCGCGCCATTGCCGTCCCGCTTGCCAGCCGCTGCGCAGAAATTCTTCGATGCAAAGTCCGATATCAAACTTCTCAACTATCTTTCAGCAGGTCTGGTGCCGATCTGCACCAGCACAACGCCTTATTCGGCTTCTGATCTCTTTATACCGGATCTGGCTGCGCCCGACGCAAGCGGCCTGCTGGACAGGCTGGAAACATGCATCGCCAATCATGCCAGTGCAATTGAGGATGTCGGGAAGAAAAATCATGCAACGACCGGGTTGATAAAAAGAGAGTTCACCGCGTTGTCAAAAGTGCTGGACCCCATCTTCCAAAAATGAAGATGCGGCGGCCTGCAAAATTCAAGAATGGTCATGCCGCCATACGGTGTCTTCCGTCGTCATCCTGGTCGTGGAAGCCCTCGGCAGCGCTCCGAACAAACGCTCCAAAGCGTGATGAAGCGTCCCGTCCAATTGCCCGGCTTCTTCCGGGAAGCTGTTTTGAGACAAATCAAGCGGCTTGAGCAGGTCGAGAAGCTCGGATCGCATCCAGAACATCGTGCCTGCGAAAAAATCCAGCCGGAATTCCTCCTCCGGAAAACCTAACGCCCGCGCAAGTTTAAGGGTGCATTCCCGGTTTGATCCCCACGCTTCGTCGAGTTCCATGAACCGGTTCGGCAAATGGAAACGTCGCGATCCAACCATGCCAAGTTCGGGATGCTGCATAAATCGCTCGACAATGTTCGTGACGATGGCATCCGATCCCACCAGATCATTGAGCACCGATTTTCTCCAGATGTCTCCAAAGAAAGCCCGCGGTCCCGATGGCGCGGATTTCTTCCCGTGAAGCTTGCAAATCAAATCGAGATTATTCAGGTGCCCGTCGCGCCATAATTGAATGAAGGGACCAATGTCTCGGCCGCGATTTGGATAGATGACACATTCGGAGTTAGGGAAACGATCCGCGATTCTGCGGCGAAGCGTGGGATCGTCCGCGGTCAGTGTCACTATGAGCTTGAAAGGCAACGACACGAGCGCAAGCCGGCGTTCGAAGTCGGGCCACAGATCATGATAGTGAAGGTGGATGATGATGCCTGTCGAGGGTGTCTTTTCCTCCAACGGATGGCTCGAACCTTTTTCTTGTTCGACATAATCATAGAGCAGAGTGTCCTGCAGATTCCCGGAGGAAATGCCGAAACCCCACTTGGCAAGTGTTCGCATCGTGCGGGCAGCCTGTAGTCCGCCCGGGCCGGAGAGATGAAGCAGGGGAATTATTGTCAGCCGCTTGTCGAATTCGGTCTGGCTGAATTTCCGGAAACGCCGGCCGCCTATTCGTTTTGGAAAATCAAGAAACCGCCAGGGCCTGAAGTCTTCGATCGCAACCTCGCTGCGATCGAAGAAAAGCTCGATATCGTTTCTGTGAGTTCTGATTTCAAATTTTGTTCGTGCGCTTGCAGGTATGAAAAGCGGCCGGCTATTGGGGTCATCGATCCAGACCCGGATAAAGGCATTGTTCTGGGAACTGGATATCGCTTCAAGAAAATGCGTGCTCGCAAACGGAATGCTCAGTTCCTGAAGAAATTTTTTGTCGCTAACTTTGTTCAATATGGGCCCCACCGGGTATATCCCTTCGCTGCGGCGCATTGTTTTCAGGAGAGGGGGAAATGTTTCCGGTCATTAGCGCGGATATTATGCTGGATTAGGGTAGAATTTTTCGCATGCCCGTCAATTGACAATATAATAATTCGGAATGGTTCAGCGATTGTATATTTCCGCACGGGGATAAAATGAAGTCCGCCTCGATCAGCGTCGTTCTCATCACATACAACTACTCGCAATACATCCTTCAGTCGATTGCGAGTGTGTTGGATGGATTGCCGGAAAACAGCGAGGTGGTGGTCGTGGACGACGGATCCACGGATGATACGCGGGACAAGCTTGGCACCCTGAACAATGCTTCCGTAAGAGTCCTATTCAAACAAAATGGCGGGCCGAGCACCGCGCTCAATCACGGGATCAATCACAGCACTGGCGAATATATCGCCATCATGTCCGGCGACGACATTTCATTGCCGCAGGGAATATCCAGGCGTCTTGCCTATCTTCAGAACACGCAGGCAGACATCGTTAGCAGTGTGCCCGTCTTCATCGACGGTGAAGGGAATTCCGTCGTAAACGAGCAGATGTCGCCGGTGTTTGCGCCGCTGGATGATATGAGCAATCCAAACGTTTTGAGGCGTCTGCTGTTCCTTGGCAATTTCATAAGTGCCCCATCCATCATGATGCGGCGCGCCGTGGTTGACAAGGTCGGGCTTCACCTGGATTCCTTGTTTCAATTGCAGGATTATGAACTCTGGATTCGTGCGGTTCTGGCTGGATTTCGAATCTCGATCTCGCATGCGCCGTTTATCAAATATCGTTTGCACGCGAGCAATTTGTCTTCGCCGGCAAACCAGGAGCGGACATATTGGGAGCTTGCATCCATTCTGCGGAAATACACCGCCGAGCTGAGCAGGGAAACCATCGACGCATTGTCTTCGCGCCACTCCGCAACCGATCCCGATTCGGTGGCGCGGGCCCTGCTGTTCGTTGACAGCAGCCATCCGATCTGGCGGACGGTGAGCCAGGAATATCTGGAGATCGCGATGCTCGATAACGAGGCCGCCGCCATTCTCCGCTCCGTATATGGTCTCGGTCCCAAGGAAATATTTGAGCGGAGAAAGACTTTGACTGCACCTTCGGCGATTGCTCCGCCGTCCTGAAACTATTGGAAAAGCAGCGCCGGTTTATCTGCTGACGTGCCGGGCTGCGGACGCGGCGGCCGACTTGAGATCGTGCGCGATAATCTCCATGACCGCCGCCATGGCCGTCGATACGACACGGCGCGGGTGAGTGATCCACGCGACCGAGCGGGTGATCGAAGGCTTGCGCAAACGATGCGCCTGTATGGTTCCGGCCGAGAGCGCCGGATGCAGCGCGATGCCGGGCAGGATCGTCACAAGCTCGGTTGTCGCCACGACTTCGCAGATCGCCGACAGGGTATCGATTTCAAGCCGCGGTTTGAGACTGATATTTGCTTCTGCGGCCACCGTGTCCAGAATTCCGCGCAGTCCATGCCGACGGGAGGGAATGACAAGATCCATGTTGTTCAGGTTGCTGAACGACAGACTCTTCGGTCGTGGTCTCCCGGCCGCACAGGCCAGCATCATTCCTTCATCGACAATATGATGCACGGACAGGGATGTCTTTGTGGGCGGCACGTTGATGATCGCGATATCGATCTGCCCCGCAGTAACCCATTCCATGAGAGTCTCGGTATAACCCTCGAAAACCGAGAGTCTGATTTCAGGATATTTGGCGGCGACCTCGGCAGTGGAGGCCGCGAGCGTGCTTTGTGCCGCGGATGTGATCATTCCAATGCTGACGCGGCCCGAAATGGTGCCGTCGAGACGGTCCATCTCTTCTTTGACGCTCTCGGCGTTTTGAACGAGTCCGTTGGCGAGCTCCGCCAGTTTCTCGCCTGCCGCTGTCAGGGACACGCCGTAAGCGGAGCGATAAAACAGTTTCTTGCCGAACGAGGTTTCGAGCTTGGCGATCTGCATGCTCAATGCGGGCTGCACGATGTTGAGCCGGCGCGCGGCGCGGGTCACGTTCCCTTCCTGGGCCAGGCAAAGGAAATACTGCATCTGCTTTATATCCATGCGACCCCGCGGACCGGATTTGCAATCAATAATAGTGATCAAATATATCAAAATCAATTATTTGAATTGATCGTCGGGCGGTCCTAAGGCTGAGGGGGCCAGGGTCTCAGTGGAACAAAAAATGGAATCGTCGCCTCGTCGTCTTATCGTCGGAATTTCCGGCGCCTCCGGCGTTCAGTACGGCGTGCGCCTGCTGCAATTGCTGCGCAATGCCGGCGTGGAGACGCATCTTGTGATGTCCAAGACGGCGGAGGTGACGTTCGCCTATGAGACCAGCCTGAAGATCGCCGACGTCAAGGCGGCAGCAGACAAGGTTCACGCCATCGACGACATGGCGGCGTCGATTTCGAGCGGTTCGTTTCAGACCATGGGCATGATCGTGGCGCCCTGTTCGGTGCGTTCGATGTCGGAAATCGCCTCGGGCGTCACCACGACGCTGCTGACGCGGGCCGCGGACGTCACCCTCAAGGAACGGCGCCGGCTCGTGCTGATGGTCCGCGAAACGCCGCTGCATACCGGCCATTTGCGCTCGATGGCATCGCTGTCGGAGATCGGGGCCATCATCGCTCCGCCGGTGCCCGCGTTCTACGCCAAGCCGCACAATCTCGAGGACATGATCGATCATACCGTGGGACGTGTGCTGGACCTGTACGGCATTGATGTCGGTGTCGTCAGCCGCTGGGGCGAGGACCAGGAACTTCGCCGCCGCAAGGGCATCGCGTAACTCAAATGGAACAAACAAAAGTGTCTTCGAAAGTGTCTTCACGGTCCGATCGCCATGGCGTCCCTTCCGGCGCCGGACATAACGCGTCGCCCGATTTGCGGACCTGGCTTCGCAAGTTGTCGGCCACGGACCGGCTCGCGGTCGCGCGCAGTGGCGTGTCGCTGATTGATCAGCTTGCGGCTATCGGAAAGCGGCTCGAACATACTTCTGCAGTCCTGTTTCCCTCGCCCAAGGGGCATTCCATTCCGGTCGTGTCCAATATTTTCACCAATCGTGGCTGGGTTGCTGAATCGATCGGTGTGCATCCCAATGATCTCTTGACGCGATTTCAGGACGCAGTCCGCAATCGTCTGCCATGGGTGGAGGTCGAGAGCGCGCCGGTGCAGGACGTGGTGCACACATCCAACATCGATCTGTTGAAGCTGCTGCCGATCCCCAAGCACAACGAACTCGATAGCGGGCCTTACATCACGGCGGCGCTTCTGATTGCGCGCAATCCGAAAACCGGCGTGCAGAATGTCTCGATCCATCGCTGCCAGGTCAGCGGTCCGGACCGCATCGGTGTTTTGATCCTGCCGCGCCACACCCGGCATTATTTCGACATGGCGGAGCAGGCGGGGCAGGCGCTTGAGATCGCGCTTGTCATCGGCGTGCATCCGGCCTGCATCCTGGCATCGCAAGCTATCGTGGCTGTCGACGATGACGAAATGGAAATCGCCGGCGCTCTGCTGGGGCACCCCGTCGAGATGGTGAAATGCCGGACCAATCAGGTCCGCGTGCCCGCTCACGCCGAAATCGTGATTGAGGGCCGCATTCTGCCGCGCGTTCGCGAACCGGAGGGGCCGTTCGGCGAATTCCCGCAATATTACGGTCCGCGTGCCAACCGAGAAGTCATTCAGGTGGATGCGATTACACATCGCGCCAAGCCGATCTTTCACACCATCACCGGCGGCGGCATGGAACATCTGGTACTCGGTGAAATTCCGCGCGAAGCCACGATGCTGGAACATCTTCAGCGCAGCTTTCCGTCGGTGCGCGATGTGCGGCTGACCCGCGGCGGCACCTGCCGTTATCATCTCGCGGTGAAGATGGACAAGACCAATAACGGCGAGCCGAAGAACATCATCATGGGTGCCTTCGCCGGCCATTACGATCTCAAGCAGGTCGTGGTCGTGGACATGGACGTCGATATCGACGATCCGAACGAAATCGAATGGGCGGTCGCGACCCGCTTCCAGGCCGATCGCGATCTGCTTGTCGTCTCCGGAGCGCTGGGCTCGAAGCTCGATCCCACGACCGATAACGGCATCGGCGCCAAGATGGGACTCGATGCCACAAAACCGGTCGAAGCCGAGCCGATGGTTTTCAAGCGCATTCATGTCAGGGGCGAAGAGGATGTCGATCTCGTGCAATGCCTCAGCGACGATGCCGAAGGAGTCGCCGCGCAGATATTGTCAGGATAGGACGGCGGATTTCAGGTTTCAAAAATAATAGCTGGCAAAAGCCGCAATCAATCGGGAGAGAAGAGAATGCAAAAGGGTCTTTCTGAGCTGAACAAGATCGCTGCCTGTGCGGCGGTTCTTTTGACGGTTGGCGTCTCGAGCGCGCACAGTCAGGACGCCGTCAAGGTTGGCGTCAACAAGGTCATCAGCGATGTGGTGTTCTACATCGCGCAGGATCACGGGTTTTTCGCGGAGGAGAATCTCAAGGTCGATCTCATTCCCTTCGATTCCGGTCCGCGCATGATCGCGCCGCTCGGCGCGGGTCAGATCGACATCGGCGCGGGCGCTTCGTCGGCCGGTCTTTACAATGCGGTGTCGCGCGGCATCGGCGTCAAGATTGTTGCCGACAAGGGATCGTCGCCGGCGGGCTATGACTACATGCCTCTGATCGTGCGCAAGGATCTCGTCGATTCAGGCAAGGTCAAGAGTTTCGCCGATCTCAAGGGCCTCAAGCTCGCAGCGGCGGGACCGGGCTCCGCCACCAATTCGAAACTGAATGTCGCGTTGACGATGGGCGGCCTGACTTACAAAGACGCTGAAATCGTCAACATGAGTTATCCGCAGCAGGTCGTGGCGCTGACCTCGAAAGCGATCGACGCTTCGATCACCACCGAGCCGTCGGTGAGTCAGGCCGTCAACAGCGGCGTCGCGGTCAGAATGTCGGGTGATCAGATTTATCCCGGCCAGCAGGTTGCGGTCTTGTTATACGGCGATGATCTGCTGACCAAGCGGCGCGATGTCGGACAGCGGTTTATGAATGCCTATGTGAGGGCGGCGCGCATCTACACCGACGCCACCGGCAGCGGTCATTTCACCGGGCCGGGCGCGGAGGAAATCATCGCGCTGATCATGAAGACCACCGGCATCTCCGACCGCAAGCTGTTCGATGACATGATTCCGAACGGCATTTCGCCGGACGGCACGGTCAACATGAAGAGCCTCGACGAGGATCTGCAATTCTTCCAGTCGCAGGGACAGATCGAGAAGCCTGTCACCTCAAACGACGTTGTCGATCTGTCGTTTGTCGAAAACGCCGTCAAGAAACTCGGACCGTACAAGGCGCGCTGAGGATGCACACGATGCCTGCCATGAAAGCGGTGCAGGACGCGCAAGCGCCCCGGCCGACGCAAATCTCGCTGTCGAATGTCGGCAAGCGGTTCGGCGCCACGGGTTTTGTTGCGCTCGACGGTATCACCATCGATATCCCGCAAGGCGAGTTCTTCGTGATCGTCGGACCAAGCGGCTGCGGCAAGACCACTTTGTTGCGGATTCTGGCGGGTCTCAACGAGCAGAGCGAAGGCACGGTCGACGTCCGGCAGGCGAACCTCTCGCGTCCGACCAATTCGATGATCTTCCAGGGCGACTCGCTGTTTCCCTGGATGACGGTTTACGACAATGCGGCCTACGGCTTGCGGATGCGCAAGGTCGCCGAGCCGGAGGTGGCCGACAGCATTGGCATCTGGCTGGAGCGCACGGGCCTGTGGCGGTTCCGCGATCGCTATCCGCACCAGCTCTCCGGCGGAATGAAACAGCGGGTGTCGATCGTTCGTGCTTTCGCCAACGATCCGGAAATTCTTTTGATGGACGAGCCGTTCTCCGCGCTCGACGAGCAGAACAAGCTTCTGCTGCATGAAGAACTGCTCAGAATCTGGGAAGCGACGAAAAAAACCGTCGTCTTCATCACCCACAGTGTCGATGAGGCGGTGACGCTCGGCGACCGGATCATGGTGATGACGGCCAACCCCGGGCGCATGAAGGCGTTGATCGATGTGCCCTTCGAGCGTCCGCGCAACGTTCTCGAGCTTCGGCAGAAGCCCGCTTATGGCGAGCTTGTGGTCGATATCTGGGAGCAGCTTCGCGACGAGGTCAACCGCGCACGGCTGAATACCGAGGGGGCGGCGCAATGAAGGGCGCGCTGCAGGGCTATGAGCGTTTCGTCGGCATGCTGACGCCTGTCGTGCTTCTGATTATCTGGGAGGTTGCGGCTCGCGCAGGTC